>NZ_CAXIBN010000108.1:0-10760 GCF_964021735.1 uncultured Wocania sp.
TGTAATAATAAAAAAACCATCTCATTTAGAGATGGTTTTTAACATTGAAAACTTTAATATTTATTTTTTATCATTATTTGAAGAATCTCCATGTTCTATAATCTCATCTACAACATTAATGGTTGCTGGCTCTACTGAGGCATCATGCGAATTATAATACTCTTCTAAAAGATTCATTGTTGCCGTTAATAAATCTTTAGTTTCTAATAATAAACTAAAATATAAAGTTGTGTTTTTCGGGCTAGATTCTTCTGTTCTTGTTCTTGAAACTTGCTTAGCAATTTTATCGGTTACTAAAGCAAATATTTCTTTTTTGCGAGTAATAATTTCTCCTATTTGCTCGAAAGAATGTGAGTCGAAAGCTGCTTTAGTATCATTAAATAATGTTTCTAACGCTTCGTCAACTTCTTTTAATTCTTTGACTTGGCTAAACTTAAGTTTTTTATGGTTATTATTAATGTGTTTATGACTCACTTTCGAGATGTATTCTAAAGACTGTGTCATATCCTGTAAATAGCCTAAAATATTAATATAAAAACTACTGGCGCGTAAACTTGTTTCGTCTAAATTTTTAATAAAATAGAAAATATTATCTCTTAATTCATCAACTTCAGCCGCTAACTTATCTACTTGTTTTTTGTTCTTTTTTAGTAATGTTAAATCTTGTTTAGCTAAACCTTTTACAGCATTACTATAAATTCTATTTCCGCGCTTTACAACATTAGCAATGTTACTTGCGCTTTCTATAATAACACCTTGAACTGAGCTACTCCCGGTTTTTTTTAGGCTATCTTCTGCAGCAACTTCTTTAGATTTGTTATTGTGTGCTACCGTACTTCTTATTAACAAGCCAATTGCTGCTAACAATAAAATAGGGAACATAACTTTTATGTTTAAATTTAATAAGTAAGCTACTAAAGCAGCAGCAGTAAAAGCACTAAAGGCAGTAAAAAACCAACCGCCAATTACGTTTAATACACCAGCAACACGATATACAGCACTTTCTGCACCCCAAGCACGATCTGCTAAAGATGTACCCATTGCTACCATAAAAGTTACATAGGTTGTCGATAAGGGTAATTTATACGACGTTGCTATAGAAATTAATACTGCGGCAACCATTAAATTAACAGCAGCTCTTACTAAATCGAAAGCAGGTAGGTCTTTTGCTTTGTTTTTTGATACTTTAACTGTAGGAGCTTCAAATTGTTTTTCAATTTTAGCCTGCCAAGATTTAGGCAACATGTAAGCCGACATTTGAGACATTAACATTGCAGATCTTACAAATCCACGAGACATAAAGTTTGGTTGAAAACGTTCTTTTGTTTCACCTTGACTTGCCAAGTCTAAAGAGGTTTTTACAACATCTTTGGCTTTGCTAGAAAACCATAATGTTAATACCATAACCATTCCTGCTCCAAATAGTAACCAGTTGTTTGTTGGTACTTTTTCGGCAAGTATTTCCATAGAAAACTCTGTTGCTAAAGTACCAGTACTTAAAAAGGAAGTACTCCAAGCTTCATAAGCATTGTAAGCAGCAATTGGTACACCTATAAAGTTTACTAAATCGTTACCAGCAAAAGCTAGGGCTAAAGCAAATGTGCCTACTATAATAATTAGTTTGTAAATATTGGTCTTAAAAAAACTAATTAGCGCATAAGATAATAATGACCAAAAAACAGAACTCACTAAAACAATAGATAATACTTGATGTTCTAAAAAGTCTTTCATCGTTTCTCCACCAAGGATATTAAACGATTCTTTAGCGTAAGATGTGCCTTTTAATCCTTTCATGAAAATAAAGTAAGTAATAGCCGTTAATGCTAAACCACCAAATAACGCACCAACCCAAGATGCTTTTTTTTCAAAATTATAAGATAATAATAATCTTGAAACCCATTGTACAAAGGCACCAATGGAAAAGGCGACGACGACTGAGAGTAAGATTCCGAATATAATTTGGGACGCTTTTGATGTATTAATATAATTAACAACATCACTAAAATTACCACCATCGGCACCAATTTTAATTAACGCCATAGCAACTGCAGCTCCCAATAATTCAAACACAATAGAAACGGTGGTTGAAGTTGGCATCCCCACAGAATTGAAAAAATCCAGTAAAAGAATATCTGTTATCATTACTGCCATGAAAATTATCATGATTTCATCAAACATAAATTCTCCAGGATTAAATATCCCTTTTCTTGCTACTTCCATCATACCACTAGAAAACACTGCTCCAACAGCAACACCAACACTGGCAACAATCATAATAGTTTTAAAGGAAATAGCTTTAGAGCCTATAGCAGAATTTAAAAAGTTTACTGCATCATTACTAACACCTACAACCAAATCAGCAATGGCTAAAAGGGCTAGGGCAATAATCATGTATAAGTATATATTTTCCATAATTTAATTTAAAATAGTTTGCAAATATCTTTAGACTTTTAAGTTATAATGTTATCTAATTGTTATGTTTTAAAAATGAATATCGAATTGTAATCGCCACATTAATTCATTGCTTCCATTCTTTATTTCTAAATGACTTACATCTGTTTGTACCTTTAAACTATGTCCAACAATGTATTTAGAAACACCCAATGTGTATTGGGTTTCAGGGTTTTTACCTGTAATGTTTTGGTCTAATTTTATATTCGTATAGCGTCCAGAAATTTCCCAATCGTTTTTACATAAAACTCCTGTTTGCAAATTTAAACCCTTACCAACTTGAACCTCATCGCCTGTTAATGAGCCATCTGAATTTTTAGCAAAAGGGTCTTTGGCATCTCTATCGGCATATTCTGCCATTAATGAGAATCCTTTATATTTAAACATAGCATCAATAAAAAGCGTGTTTATATTAGTTTTGTAAAAACCAGTATCGTTAACCATATAAGAGCCTTGGTTACTTCTATTTTTAACCGCATTGTTATTATGGTCGTAACTTACACCTAATGCTAATTTAGGGGTTTGTTCTCTTTTTAAATCAGAACCAGAATAATCACCTTTACTTGCAAAGTTCCCAAAAGGTAATAATTCTACACGACCAGTATATTGATGACCGCCTAAATTTCCAGTAGTAATGTTTCTGCCTTCACCTTGAGCGATAGATAGCATTTCTTTTACAACAAATTTATCAGACAAGTTAAATTTATGTCTTAATTGAATGCCTAAATCTCTATCAATATTAAACCGACTGTTTAAAAGCGAGCGATCTACTTGTTGAAGATTTGCAGAAGAAACAACACGCTCTCTATTTCCAGGTAGTTTGGTTTGCCCAAACCAAAGTTCGAAACCTGGAGCAAAATTCCATTTCATTACAGCGTCTAAGATATATCGTGGTGCATTACTTGTAAATGGTGAAGCCCCTGAAATATCTCTGTTAGATAAACCCAACTCTAATTTATATTTAAGTTTTGGTGTAAATGCGTAACCATCAAATTTTAAACGCGCTCGTCTTACTAAGAAATTGGATTCATTATTCTCTCCGTCTTCCCAATTTGAGATAGCTAAAAATTGCATTCTTGCACCAATTTTCATGGTCCAGCTACTATCTTGTCCTACAAGGTTAAAAAGACCTTTTCCAAACTTAGGAGATTTAATTTCTTGTGAGTGAGAGGATAATATTGCAAAAAAGTAGAGTGCAATACACGTAATTTTAAGTTTCATTATAATGTTTTAGTTTTTGTCGCTGCAAAGAACTAAAATCAATGTTAACTTAATGTTTCCTAATGATTAAATTTTAACAAAAAAAGACTGCCTTGGCCTAAGGCAGTCTCATTAGAAATCATAATAATGTAGTCGACAAAAACTAATAGATTATATGAAATACTAATTGTTTTGTCTTAAGACATGGCAAATATCATGGTTTAAGTTGATGTGAATGTAACCTTAGTATTAATTAATTATTAAGCTTTCCAATGTTAAATCTTCATAAATAATAAGTTTGTAATATATTGATTTTCAGATTTTTACAATTTCAATGTTAAGCTAACGTTAATTTATGATTGCTTTAATGTTATGTAATTTGTATATTTGAAATATAATGTTAAAACCCCCATAATTATGAAGAAATCAATTTTATTACTTTTTACCTTTTTAATTACTGTGGTCTCTTTTGCTCAAGAAAAACAAAAGAGAGATTTAAAACTTAACAAAGAAACCAACTTAATTGATGTGGTTTATTATCATGACAATGGTGTTGTAAGCCAAACAGGATCTTACACATTAGATGGTAAATTACAAGGAGAATGGTTAAGCTTTAACACAGAAGGTAAAAAAATCGTTTCTGCAAATTATGATAATGGAAAAAAAGTCGGCAAGTGGATTTATTTAATAGATGGAGCTTTGAAAGAAGTTGATTATACTAAAAATGTAGCTTCATTGTAAAAGAAAATACAATTTAAACAGAAAAAGCATCCTAAATTTTAGGATGCTTTTTTTATGTGTTTAAAAATACTCGATTAGTTTCCTACGGTCCAGTTTGCTCCCCAAGTTGCATAGTCTGTACCTATTCCGTTACCATTATCAGAGATAAAATCGGCTTCAGTAAAAGTGTCTCCAGTATCATTTTTCATATTAGTTGTTACATCTGTAAAAGTTACATTTTTCACATCTAAATCTCCATTAATAACACCAGTACCTGTTGGATTATCACTATCTGCTCCAGCATCTCCATCAAGATCGAAACCTTCTTCAAATCCTTCAATTAAAATATTTTCGAAAATGCCTTGAGTACCTGCTCTTAATCTAACAGCTTCGTTACCAGTTCCTGAACCTAAGCCTATAATTGTAACATCTTTTACAGTAGGTTTAGACCAGAATTTTGGATTTGAAAGATTTCCTATATCTGTATTATATCCATCGCACTCAAAACCTTTATCATGATCTTCTCCATGCTTAACATAAGCATTTGTAATAGAACCTGTAAAACCTTCAGTCCAGTCTATTGAATCGTCTTGACAGTTAATTACAACAGCATAAGATACTTTTGCTGTTCCTCCAAAAAACTCAATACCATCATCAGCTCCTTCATAAGCTTGAATATATTCAATAGTTGTTCCTGCACCTACTCCATAAAAAGAGAATCCGTTATTTTCTGAAGAACCATCAGCTGCTCCTCCAGAATATTCTACACGTACATAACGTAAAACACCTGAGCTATCTGCTGAATCTGAGCCTCCATAAGGTAAACTTCCAATTTCTGATGTAGATGTTGCATCACCAGTTACAGAGTTTATTGGAGCTTTTCCTAATAATATTAATCCACCCCATTGACCCGCACTAGGATTAGCATTTCCAGATGTCATTACAATAGGCTTAGCAGCAGAACCATTGGCTATAATTTTTGCTCCTTGAGAAATAGCTATATAAACATCTGCTCCAGTTGCAACAGCTTTAATTGTAACACCTTCATTAATAGTTAATGTTGCACCTTCGGTCATAATTACAGGCCCACTAATCGTATATGTTCTGTTAGCTTCAAGAGTTAAATCTGAAGAATATTCGGCAGCATTAATAGCGATTTCTTCATCTGTGTTTCCTGTACCTCCTCCATTATTGGTAGTTGTATTATTTACTACGCTATTGTCAGTGATATTAATAGCGGCGGTATCATCTGTTGAGCAAGAGTTAAAAAGCAATGCCGTAATTGCTAATCCTAATAATAAATTATTTTTCATCGTTTCTAATTTTAATTTTTATTTGTGTTTAAAATTTATATTTAAATTGTAATCCTATGTTCATTCCTTTTTTATAATTTGAAACATCTTTTCCGTTAGGAGACGTAACTACTATATCGCCTTGTGTTGTTTTTCTAATGTATTTTACACTAGGATTTAAAAGGTTTTTTGCAGCAAAGTTTATTTCAAACTTCTTACCTATTTCATTTTTTAATATGAAATCTAAAGTTGGAATCCCTTTTTCTATTACGTTTCCTAATTGTCCAGATCCTAAAGCATCTATTCTATCTGAAAAATAAGAGAAAGATAAGGTTGCATTAGGTTTATAACTCTCGAAAAATGTTGGCGAATAGTTAATATCTGCATTCACAATTAGAGGTGAAGCTCCTTGTAATTCTTCTTTATCATTAACAAAACTTACATTAAAATTACTACCAACTATATCTTTATATAAATCTTGTTGGGTATGCATATAAGTAGCATTTAATCCAAAAGAAAGTTCTGCATTGTCATCTTCGTTGGTAATAATGTTCTTTCTTATTTCTGCTTCTACACCATAAATTTGAGCTTTTTCGCCAGTTCTAAAAAAACGTTGTGTTCCTGTCGCATCAAATGCCACAACTTGATTAATAGGATCTTTTATTTGTTTATAAAATGCACCAAGAGATATTAATTCAGATTTTGTTACAAACCATTCGTATTTTAAATCGATGTTTAAAATTTTAGAGTGAGATACATCTTTTACATTAGTATATGTTTCTCCAGGTTTTTGACCTAATAAATCTGGATTACCTCCTATACGTTGCGATACACTTTCGTAAACAAAAGGAGCAACTTCTTTAAATTCTGGGAGAGAAATAGTTTGACTTGCTGAAAACCGTAGATTTTGATCTTCGTTTAACGCATATTTTAAACTAAAACTTGGTAAATACAATACATCTGAAGCACTAATATTATCGTTGCCATTAACTCCTAAATTAATTACATCATACTCGATATACTGCTTAAAAGATTCTACTCTTACACCTGGTACAATAAGCCATTTTTCACCTAAATTAATTTCAGCATTTAAAAATCCAGCATAAATATCTAGCTTTCCTTTATAAGTGTTTTCAAACCTTCCAGGTCTGTTTGTATTACTTAAATTTGGATAAGGTTTAATAACTTTAATTTCGTAAGTTCCTTCATTGCTAGTTAGATTTAAATTGTCTAAAGTGAAAAAACTGTTTAGATTATTAACATCTGAAATACCACTATTATCAATAATATCGTAACCATATCTAATGTTATTAAAGCGACGTTCTTTAGTTCTTGCATTATAACCAAAATTAAGTTTTACTTTATCTGATGTTTTATAAGCTAAATTTAAGCGACCATTTAATTCTTCATCTTGTATGTCTTGAAAATAACGCTGATTATCAAAATCTACATTGCTATAAAAAATAGGGTTTGTGTTGGGGTCGTTATCTAAAGCGTATTGATAGTTCTCAAAACTTAATCGTTTTCTATCTGGCTCATGCGCATTAACAAAGTTGTGTCCAAAACCCCAATCTAAATCAATCTTTTCAAATTTATGAGTTCCTATAAGTTGATTAACATAAATTAGGTTTTCGTTAAATTGAATATTTTGCTGATAAAAGCCTTCGTCTGTATTGGCAATAGCATCTCTATTTCGTCCCTTACCATCAATACCAAAATAACCTACTTTATCTGAAGAGCTATTAACAAATAAAGAATTGAATTTAAGTGTATTACTTGTATCTATTTTATAAATAACAGAAACCATTGCAGTGGTAGTAGTACCATATTCAAATTCTTCAGCTTGTTCGAACGCTTTTTTCTCAACATTGGTATAATCTATTGAAGAACCTTTTCTGTATTGGTAATCATTTTCAAACGAACCTGTAGCATAAAAGCTTAGTTTTGCTCCGTTTTTAAAATTGAATGATTTCCCAAAAGCACCTCCAAAATTTGTATTTATTGGTGTACCAGCATTAACAGGATTAAATCCATGAGACAAAATTACTGCAAAAGGATCATGCGCATATCTGTTGTAAAACCCAAAATGACCAGTGCCTTCACTTCTTACAAAATCTTTACTTATCGCATTGGTGTTAATTTCGGAGCCGATTCCAAAATCAAAAAAACCTGAGCCGCTATAATCTTTAGATGAAATATCTACATTTCCAGCTGCAAAATCACTATAAAACTTAGAAGAATAAGCTTTACTAATCGACACATTCTCAATAACATCAGACGAAAATAAGTCTAAATCAATATTCTTTTTATTAACATCGTTTGAAGGTAAAGACAAACCATTCATTGTGGTATTTAAATATCTATCACCTAATCCACGTACATAAACGTTACTAGAACCCTCTTGTTTAGAAACTCCAGAAATTTTAGCAACTGCACCAGCAGCATTGCTAACACCTTTTCTCGATAATTCTTCAGCACCAATACTTTGTTTAATTTCAACCGCTTTCTTTTGTTCTAAAAGTAACGCTGTTTCACTTTCACGTTTTGTAGTAGTAGTAATTACAACTTCGTCTAGTGTGGCTGCGCTTGCAGACATTACTACATTTACTTCAGTTGCTTTTCCGGCAATAACATTTACACTTATTTCTTGTGTTTCGTAACCTACAAAACTAAAAACTAAAGTATAAGTTCCAGCGTCTAAATTTTCAAATGAATACAAGCCATCAAAATCTGAAGTTGTTCCTGTAGTTGTTCCTTTAATTAAAACATTAGCAAAGGCTAATGGCTCATTGTTGTATTCTTTATCTGTTAATTTCCCAACAACCGAACCTGTACTTTGAGCGTATGAAAATGTTGTTATAAACAGTATAAATAATAGTATTATTTTTCTCATTAGTTTTTTAAATTTCTTGCTGCAAAGAAACGTTGCGTGTATGAAGATGAGGTTATCTAAGGATTAAACAACCGTAATAAAAGCGTTAGGAAAACGTTATGGAACGATGCTTTAAAGCTTAATTTAAAAACAATTTCTTAACATGAATTCTTTTGATTTTTAAAGAATATGAAATGAAAAAAGCGACTTTCATTTTTTAGAGAAAGTCGCTTTTTATAAAACATTAAAATTTTTATTTACATGCTATTAATGCTTATTCATTTAAAGATGGTGAGGTGTTTTCTTTATCAGCACTAGCGAAAGTTAGCATTAATTCTTCAAGAGAAATAGAACTTGCTCCTAAAGACATTTTAACTTTAATAGCTTTTCCAGATTCTACTTGAACCTTTAATACTTTAGTTTTATAACCAACAAAACTACTTACTAAAGTATAGTTTCCGTCTTTTAAGTTTTCGAATTCAAACAAACCTTTTTCATCAGATAAAACTTCAGCTCCAGTCTCTTTAATTAAAATTTTTGCATAAAGTAAAGGCGAATTATTCGACTCGTTATCTAATATATTTCCACTTACAGAACCCGTATGTTGCGCAAAAGAAAATGCTGTTACTAAAAAGATGGCAATACGTATAATATGTTTCATAAATAAACGCAATAAATTCTATGCAAAGAAAACCATAAACTATATTTAGAATGTTATGTAAATATTAAACAACAGTGATTAAAATGTTACGGTAATGTTATCAAATTTTAGGTTTGCTTTTATTGAATTTACTTATCTTGCTTGTTCTTAAAAATTTAAAATGAACTGGGAACAATTACTATCCTTAAAACGCTTTGGCGACACGAATAAACGTATAAGAAAAGAACAAGACGAAACCCGTTTAGGTTTTGAGGTCGATTACGATCGTGTTATCTTTTCATCAGAGTTTAGAAGCCTTCAAGATAAAACACAAGTCATCCCGTTATCCGAAACCGATTTTGTACACACGCGCTTAACCCATAGTTTAGAAGTTAGTGTAGTAGGACGTTCTTTAGGTAGGCGTGTAGGTCAAAAATTATTAGAAAAGCATCCACATTTACAAAGTGCCCTTGGTTATCAAGCTAACGATTTTGGAGCCATAGTTGCTGCTGCAGCCTTAGCTCACGATATAGGAAACCCACCCTTCGGACACTCAGGAGAAAAGGCCATAGGGGAATTTTTCAAAACAGGAGAAGGTAAACAATTTAAAAGCCAACTAACTGATAAAGAATATCAAGATTTATGTGATTTTGAAGGGAACGCCAACGGATTCAAAATTTTAACCGAAAGCAGAGCAGGGCGAGAAGGTGGTATCCGATTAAGTTATGCCACTCTTGGCGCATTCATGAAATACCCAAAAGAATCACTGCCTAAAAAACCAACAAAACATATAGCCGATAAAAAATACGGTTTTTTTCAGAGTGAAAAAGGAGCGTTTCAAGACGTGGCAAACGAGTTAGGATTGCTAAAACGTTCCGATACAGATGTTAGTTACGCACGACATCCACTTGCGTATTTAGTAGAAGCGGCAGACGATATTTGCTACACCATTATCGATTTTGAAGATGGTATAAACCTAGGATTAATTCAAGAAGAATTTGCGCTAGAATACTTATCAAAAATCATTAGAAACACCATTAAGCCCGAAAACTATTATGCACTTTCCACAAAAGAAGATCGCGTTGGGTATTTGCGCGCATTGGCAATTGGTACGCTAATTAATGAAGCAGTAGATATTTTTATGCAGCACGAAGATGCTATTTTAAATGGTAATTTCGATTGTGCCCTACTAGATAAAAGTAAATACGAAGCACAAATAAAAGATATTATAAAAATAAGTATCGAAAACATATACCAATCCACAGAGGTGATTGATAAAGAAATTGCTGGCTATGGTGTTATAAACACGCTGTTAAACACTTATACAAATGCCGTAAATAACAGTTTTAACAATACGGCTTCAAATTACGACAAACTTATTTTAAAAGGCCTGCCAAAAACTCTAGAAACCAATAATTCAAGCCTATATAGCCGTTTGTCTAGCGTGTGTTATTACGTGTCTTTACTATCCGATAGTAAGGCGATACTGGATTATAAGAAGATAAAAGGGATTAGTTTTTAAGAAAAATTTCACTTCGAGTGTCCCGAATTTATTTCGGAATGTATCGAGAAGTTGGGCGTTACC
>NZ_CAXIBN010000109.1:0-10753 GCF_964021735.1 uncultured Wocania sp.
AAAAAAATCAACAAATATTAAATTCTAACTCACCCACTTCATCATTAAAGCACAAGCAAAAGCAGCATAAGTACCTAAAGCATAACCTAAAACCGCAAGCAATACACCAACAGGCGCTAAAGATGGATGAAAAGCACCAGCAACCACAGGCGCAGATGCTGCACCACCAATATTAGCTTTAGAACCTACTGCTAAAAAGAAATAAGGCGCTTTTATAATTTTTGCAACGATAAATAGTAAACCTACGTGAATAATCATCCAAACAAACCCAATGGCGAATAAACTTATGTTTTCTACAATAGCATTCAAATTCATTTTCATACCTATCGCTGCCACTAAAATGTAAATAAAAACCGTTCCTATTTTACTAGCTCCGGCACCTTCATAACTTTTCACTTTAGTAAACGATAGAATAACACCTACAGTTGTTGCGGTAATAATGAGCCAAAAAAACGAGCTACCAAGTCCGAAATCAACTAAAAATGGAGCATTTTCTTTTATCCACACACTTAAATTATCACCTACAATATGCCCTATTGAAGTCACTCCAAAACCAATTCCTAAAAGAATCATTAAATCGTTAAACGACGGTACTCTAGCGGTTTCTAAGCTAAACTTTTCCATCTTATTCTTCAATGTCGTAATAGACGAATTATCGGCCTTAAAGTACTTGTCAATTTTATCAGATTTAGCAACACCAAGTAGTAAAAATATCATCCAAACTTCAGCAACTAAAACATCAACCACAGCCATAATACTAAACAGGCTATCGCTAACTTCCCATTGCTCTTTCATAGCTAATTGGTTGGCACCACCACCAATCCAACTTCCTGCCACGGTAGATAAACCTTTCCATAATTCTGTACCTTCAACAGCAACTAAAATATCTGGTGCTACAAACTTAAAAAACAAAATAGCAATTGGGCCACCTATCATAACGCCAACGGTAGCTGTTAAAAACATAATTAATGCTTTAGAGCCTAACTTAAATACGCCTTTTAAATCGATACTCATGGTTAAAAGCACCAATGATGCTGGTAATAAAAATCGAGAAGACACATAATACAATTTACTGCCACCAATAAACTGAGAGTACTCCGATGGATTTATTTTATTAGCCACAGTATATGCTTTTAAAGTCTCTAAATTAGTAACGTCATCTAAATTCCCATAAAGTGATTGCAAGTGTTTTATGGTTGCTGAAACATCTATCCACTTATCTGCAATCAATCCAACGGAACTTAATATTGACGGAATAAAATAACACAATAAAAGTGCAGGAATAATGCTGTAAAATTTTGAAAACTGAGGTAAACTGGATGTATAAAATATAAGTGCCAATGTTATTGCTAAAATGCCAAAAATAATAGTGTCATTGGCAAATAAAGGAATATCGCTACTTATTTCTGCTAAATTCATAAAGTGTTGTTTAGTTAAAGTATTTTAGTGAAAAATCGTTTTTATTAAATATGTTTTTGTTAAAAAAAGGCATTTAAAAAATTTCCAAACTTCCTTTTCCTTCTCTAATAACAGTAGGTTGGTCTTCAGACAAATCTATAACTGTTGAGGCTTCATTATCTCCATAACCACCATCAATTACCAAATCTACTAAGTTACTCCATTTTTCTAAAATCAATTCAGGATCGGTGGTATATTCTAAAACTTCATCTTCATCGTGTATAGACGTAGATATAATGGGGTTTCCTAACTGCTTAACAATATCTAAAGCGATATTATTATTGGGTACACGAATACCAACTGTTTTACGTTTTTTAAATGGGTTTGGTAATGATTTTCCGCCTGGAAGAATAAATGTATATGGCCCAGGAAGCGCACGTTTTAAAATTTTAAATGTAGATGTATCTATTTGTTTAACATAATCACTTAAGTTACTTAAATCGTGACAAACAAATGAGAAATTTGCTTTTTCAAGTTTTACTTGCTTAATTTTCGCTACACGTTCTAAGGCTTTAAGATTAGTGATATCGCAACCTAAACCGTAAACAGAATCTGTTGGATAAATAATTACACCTCCACGCTTAAGAATAGCAACCACCTTTTCAATCGCTTTCGGATTGGGATTTTCTTCATATATTCTTATAAACTCAGCCATAATAACTATCTTGTAATTTCGTTTACAAAGTAAATATTATTTTTAAAATGAAAGCACTTAAATCTACTTTCTTAGTTTTTGTTGTACTTATTACTTTTTTCAATTGCTCAAAAGAAAAAGCAGATGAAGATTTTATTCCCATTTTAGATCCATCAAAATTCTATCAAGAATTAAATATTTCTTACGGACAAGATGTTAATCAAAATTTTGATTTGTATTTACCAGCTAATAGAACTAATAATACTAAAGTGATGGTTTTAGTCCACGGTGGCGGGTGGTCTGCTGGCGATAAATCTGAAATGAATCCTATAAAAGATTTAATACGTCAAGATTTCTCAGACTTAGCTATTGTAAATATTAATTACAGATTAGCCGATGAGAACACGAAACCTTATCCTATGCAAACAGATGATATTACTACAATTATCAACTATTTAAAGGATAATAAAACAAAATACACAATTTCTGATACTATTGGATTTATTGGTACAAGTGCTGGCGCACATTTATCGTTACTTTGGAGTTATGCTTTAGATGCTAATAATAACACCAATATGGTTTGCAGCATAGTTGGACCTACTAATTTTACAGATCCAGCATATTTAAACAATATAAGTCCTGAGCTACAAGACTTATTGAACTTATACGGCGAGGATGCAAGCATCTCTTTTTTAGAAGAAGTTAGCCCATACCATCAAGCTACTACTTTATCGCCTCCAACAATTTTGTTTTATGGTGGACAAGACCCGCTAATTCCAACAACACAAGGCACAGATTTACGAGATAAACTACAAAGCTTAGGCGTTACTCATGAATTTACATTATACCCAAATGCAGGACACGGATGGATTGGTTTAGAGCTATTAGACACTTGGTTAAAGCTTAAAGTTTTCATAAATAATCACTTATAGTATAAATAGTGTAACATTTCGTAATTATATTAGTCTTAGTAATATGCCAAGGCTTCTTTATTTTATATTAATTTTCACCCTTAATATCCATTTGATTTTTGCAACCAATGGTATTAATAAAACTATTCTATTCCCCAAAGCCGAAATTTTAAATGAATATACTACCAGAATTCCTTTTAAACTCGTTGATCATTTAATTGTTGTTGAAGCTGAATTACTAAACAAAAAAGGAAATTTTATTATAGATACAGGATCTGAAACTCTAATATTAAATAGTGTGCATTTTCCTAATGTGTACGCCAACAATAAAAAATATAAAGAAACTTCTGGTGTTTTACAAGCTATAGATTACTCCTACGAAAGACAAGTAAAAGAGTTCGTTTTACAGAGCTTTAGATTAGAAAACAAAAGTTCTGATGTCATTGATTTATCGCATATAGAAAATAGCAAAAAAATAAAACTCCTAGGCATTATTGGTTACAACATATTGAAAGATTACGAAATTTTTATAGATATGCACTTAAATCAAATCACTTTAACAAAAGTAGATGCTGTAGGAAATAAGCTAGATAAGCATGTGTATTTGGAAAAAATAGTAGATAGCATATGTTTTAAGTTAAAAAAGCACACTATTGTTTTAAATAGCACTATAAATAATCAAAAGCTTAAGTTTGGACTCGATACCGCTTCAGAGTTTAACCAAATAAGCAAAAATGTTGGCAAAAAAGTATTGAAATATTTTATTCCTAAAAAACGACTCTCCTTAACTGGAGCAAGCAATAAAAAGATTGAAGTTTTGGCAGGAAAATTGCATCGTGTTAAATTAAACGAAACTATTTATTTTGGTCCTATGCTTACCGTTTTAACAAACTTAAGTAAAATGAATGAAGCTTTTGGTACCGACTTAGATGGTATTTTTGGTTACGAATTTTTTGCCCAAAAAAGAACCATAATTAATTATCAAAAAGAAAAGTTATATTTTGTAGATTTCCCATTAAAAACTCAGTGAAACAACTATTAAAACATATCGCCATTTTATTTATTGCTTTTATAAGCTTAAACACTTATGCACAAAAAAATAATTTTAAAGGCTATCGAATTGAAGGTGATACCATTGTGTTTTCTTTTAATAAAAATGATTATACCAAAGCTACTTACGACTTTGATGGAGATAAGTACGATTTTGATGATTTTGATATTAAAAATGTAGTGGTCTCAGGAGAATTCAACAATTGGTCTAAAAACAAATGGTATATGACTAAAGTTGATGAAGATAAATACGAATTAAGAAAAAGCATCCATGATTTTACAGATGAATTTTCTTGGGAGTTTAAGTTTGTAATCAACAATTCCTTTTGGGCAGAACCATCAAAAAAAGATGGCAATATTACTAAAGCCACAAAAAATGGTAGAAAGATATACGGTGTTTATAATCTAAAAATGTATTTAGCGCATCCTAACGAAAAAGGTAATGCGCATTTTAAATTAAAAGGTTTTAAAGATGCTAAAAAAGTTATAGTTGCTGGCTCATTTAATAAATGGAACGAAAGTTTATTTAAAATGAAAAAAGTTGAAGATGGTTGGGAACTCACTTTAAAAATAAAACCTGGCGTGTACGAATATCGTTTTATAGTAGATGGTAAATGGATGGAAGACCCTAGCAATATTCATAAAGTAAAAAATGAATTTAGCGAATACAATTCACTAATCGACATAAAAGAATACACCGCTTTTAAACTAAGAGGCTACACTAATGCTAAAAAAGTAGTGCTTTCTGGCACATTTAATAATTGGAATGAACATGACTTTGTTATGCGAAAAATGGATTACGGTTGGAAATACGTATTACCACTTTCTGGAGGCAAACACCACTACAAATTTATTGTTGATGGCAAATGGGTTTTAGATCCCAATAACGCTGTAAAAGAATATGATGACAATGGGCATGTTAATTCGGTTTGTATGATTAAATAATTACCCAACAACCTCTAACTTAGCAAAACGTAACAACAATTTTTTAACACCACCATGCTGAAAATTAATTTCGGCTTTAATATCAGCTCCTTTACCTTCAATTTTCATGACTTCCCCAGTACCAAACCGAATATGCTTTACAATATTGCCCACAACCAATTTACTGTCAAATAAATTAGTATTGCTAGTAGTTTTAGCAACAGGTTTTAAATTTTTTGGTGTGGTCACCTGAAATTTAGTTGGTTCTGACTTCGACTTACTACCTTTTTTTAATACCGCTTGTTTTGCTGGTTTAAATCTTATCGTATTAGAATCTACTCTTTTACTTGTTACAGAGGGTGTATCTCCAAAAATATCGGCATCAAGCATGGGGTTAAATCGGCGTTCTTCAATAGGCGTAACAATATCTAAATACTGCTCGTCTATTTCTTCAATAAAACGACTAGGCTCAGAATCAATTAATTTTCCCCAACGGTAACGCGATAAAGCATAAGTTAAATAGGCTTGTTTTTCTGCTCGGGTTAAAGCCACATAAAACAAACGTCGTTCCTCCTCTAGTTCGCTACGTGTATTCATACTCATGGCACTTGGAAACAAATCCTCTTCTAAGCCAACAATAAAAACGTACGGAAATTCCAATCCTTTTGCTAAATGTATGGTCATTAAAGCAACGTGGTCTGCATCTCCTTTATCGGCATCTAAATCTGTTGCTAATGCAACATCCTCTAAAAATTCAGCTAAATTACCAGTGGTATCAGCAATTTCTTTTTGACCCTCAACAAAATCTTTCATTCCGTTTAAAAGTTCCTCAATATTTTCCATTCTGGTAACACCTTCTGGTGTTCCATCTTTATTGAATTCTCTGATTAAACCACTGGTTCGGGTAACATGTTCTGCTAATTCAAAAACATCAGCAGTCTGATTTAATACCTGAAAACTTTCTATAAGTGTAACGAAATCTTGAAGTTTAGTTTTTGTACCCGAATTAACTTTTACATCGGTTTTATCGATGTGTTTCATCACTTCAAAAATAGTTCGGTTATAGCCATTTGCAGACACTATGAGTTTATCAACCGTAGTTTGCCCGATACCACGAGGCGGAAAATTAATAATGCGCTTTAAAGCTTCTTCATCGGCTGGATTAATAATAAGCCGCAAATACGAGAGTACATCTTTTATTTCTTTACGTTGGTAAAATGATAATCCACCATAAATTCGGTATTTAATATCTCGCTTTCTCAACGCATCTTCAATGGCTCTTGACTGTGCATTAGTACGATATAATATAGCAAAATCACTATTTTTTAATTGGTGATTCATTTTGTTTTCCCAAATGGTACTTGCTACGTAACGCCCTTCGTCTCCGTCGGTTAATGAGCGATTTACTTTTATTTGTTCGCCTTCATCATTAGCGGTCCAAACAATTTTATCAAGCTTCGTTTGGTTTTTATCAATGATAGAGTTTGCTGCATTTACAATGTTTTTTGTTGAACGATAATTTTGTTCTAATCGAAACAACTTCACATCATCATAATCTTTCTGAAAATTTAAAATATTATTAATATTTGCCCCACGGAAAGCGTAAATACTCTGCGCATCATCACCAACAACACATATATTTTGAAACTTATCAGCCAAAGCTCTCACAATTAAATATTGCGAATGGTTAGTATCTTGATACTCATCAACTAGAATGTATTTAAATCGGTTTTGATATTTTGCTAAAACTTCTGGAAAACGTGTTAAAAGCTCATTGGTTTTCAATAACAAATCATCAAAATCCATCGCACCTGCTTTAAAACAACGCTCAACATATGCTTTATAAATATCACCCATTCTTGGTCGGCGAGCCATAGTATCGGCTTCCTTTAATTCTGGATTTTGAAAATACGCATGCACCGTAATCAAACTATTTTTATACGATGAAATTCTAGAGCGTACTTGCTTATATTTATAAATGTCTTTGTCGAGGCTCATTTCCTTAATAATAGACGCAATCAACCTATCAGAATCTTGCGTATCATAAATGGTGAAATTACTAGGGTACCCCAATCTATCAGCTTCAATGCGCAAAATTTTTGCAAACACCGAGTGAAACGTTCCCATCCATAAATTTTTTGCTTCACTGGCTCCAACAATAGATGCAATACGTTCTTTCATTTCTCGTGCTGCTTTATTGGTAAATGTGAGCGATAAGATATTAAAAGGGTCAATTCCTTTACTCATCATATAAGCAATACGGTAAGTTAGCACACGAGTTTTACCAGAACCTGCACCAGCAATAACTATCATTGGACCTTCAATTTGTATCGTAGGCTCTAATTGTGCATCATTTAGCTGACTTAAATATTTCTCCAAATCATTTTCATTTTAAGATGTGAAAATAACCAATGTTATACTTTTAATTAAGGCGAATTATTAATAATTATAAACAATTAACAGCTTCGGCAGCTTTTATTAAAATTTGAATATCTTTAGACTTCAAAAATTCAATTATTATTATGAAATATCTTATAGTTTTATTTACATGCTTTGGAGTAATTAATATATATAGTCAAGATAATTTAGAACAACAATTTATTGATATTGAAGATAAAGTGATTGAATGGCGGAGACATTTCCATGAAAACCCAGAACTTTCAAACAGAGAGTTTAAAACTGCTGAAACCATTACTAGACATTTAAAAAGTTTAGGATTAGAAGTTAAAACTGGTGTGGCTCACACTGGAGTTGTTGCCATTTTAAAAGGTAACAGCCCAGGAAAAGTAGTTGCTTTACGTGCCGATATTGATGCACTTCCTGTTACAGAACGCAATAATTTACCTTTTAAGTCTGAGGTAAAAGCTACTTTTTTAAATACCGAAACTGGTGTGATGCATGCTTGTGGACACGATACTCACATTGCTATTTTAATGGGTGTTGCTGAAATTTTATCTAAAAACAAAGATCACATAAAAGGTACTGTAAAGTTTATTTTTCAACCTGCAGAAGAAGGTCCACCACCAGGTGAAGAAGGCGGTGCAAAACTAATGATTAAAGAAGGTGTTTTAGAAAACCCAAAAGTGGATGCTATTTTTGGATTACATATTAGTTCGGATACAGAAGTTGGCAAGATAGAATATAAATCTGGAGGTATTATGGCTGGTGTTGAGCGCTTTGTAGTTAACGTAAAAGGCAAACAAACACATGGTTCTGCACCTTGGAATGGCGTTGATCCAATTTATATTTCTGCAAAAATTATAGATGGATACCAAAGTATTATTAGTCGTGAATCTAACTTATTAGTAGAACCTGCTGTGATTACCGTTGGAAAAATAACAAGCGGTGTGCGATTTAATATTATTCCAGAAAGTGCTGAACTCATCGGAACTGTAAGAACATTAGATTCAGATATGAAAAAACTCATTATTGACCGAATGACAGAAATGACTAAAACTATTGCCAAAGCTTATGGCGGTGAAGCTTCTATAGAGTTTCAAGAAAACACAACGATTACCTATAACGATCCAGATTTGGTTACACAAATGTTACCAACGTTTGAGAAAGTAGCAGGTAAAGAAAACGTAGTTTTAACGAAAGCTGTTACTGGGGGTGAAGATTTTTCTTATTTCCAAGAAGTAATACCTGGATTATATTTCTTTTTAGGAGGAATGACACCTGGAAATAAAAATGCGTTTCCACACCATACACCCGATTTTAAAATTGATGAAAGCGGTATGCTTTTAGGTGTAAAAACATTAACAAATATTACTTTTGATTTTTTAAATAATTAAAATAACACAAAACCAGTCAAACTTTTATGGACTCAGATCGCATTATAGATTTATTTTTATTCGCAATTCCCTCATTAATTGTAGGACTTATTGCTTATTACTTTTTTAAAGAACACACTAAAAATGAAGCTGGTAGAAGACGCTTTTTGTTAAAAAAAGATTTACAAGTTTCATCAATGCCTTTACGTCTTCAAGCTTATGAAAGACTTGCCTTATTTTTAGAAAGAATATCACCCAACAAATTAATGATTAGAGTTGTTCCAATATCTTCAAATAAAGAAGATTATGAAAGATTACTTATACAAAATATTGAACAAGAAATGGAACACAATTTGGCACAACAAATATATGTTAGCGAAAAATGTTGGAGCATTATTTCTGCAGCAAAAAATGCGACCATTCAATTGATAAGAAAAGCGAGCTTACTTGAAAAAACAGATACAGCTAACAAACTAAGAGAAGTTGTTTTAACTGAAATGATGGAACGTCGAGCACCAAGCGATGCTGCATTATCTTTTATAAAAGAAGAGGTTTCAGACTTGTGGTAAATAATCATCCATTCTTAATTCATTTGAATGTGCTTCTTCAGACTTTTGCTTAGCGTTGTAATATCCTTGTTGCCACCATTTCGTCATTAGTTTTTTATTAAAAATAAGCGAGTTTTCGGTAAGTTTTGATGGTGTGTAATAGAGGTTTAACTTTACATTTTTATTTTTTGCAGCCAACTTACCTATAGTAATATCATTACGTTCTACTTGGTCCAATAAGTGTCCAAATAAATTTATCATCAACGAAAATGGGTTTTTTCCTAACACCTTATTATACTCCATACTTTCAGACTCTAATACAATAGCATCAACCTCAGTAGCCCCTCTTAAAATAGCCTCTCTTATAGGCACTACGCAACCCAAGCCCCCATCTGCATACTCAAAATTATTTTTTTTAACTAAGGACATAAAAGGGATGTAATTACACGAAATCCATATCCAATCACAAAATTCATCGTAGTTAAAATCTTTAATGGACTTATACTCTACTCTATTTTTAGAGAGATTAGAAACCGTAACCACAACATCATCTTTAGTTTGTTTAATTAGATTGTACTCCTCAAACGTAAAGTGTTTTTTTATATGACGCCTCAGTGCTTTACTTTCTCCAAAAGTGCGTTTCATTTTAATAAATTGCCAAAGGGTGTTTATAAAATCGATGGATACAAACTCTCTATTCCCTTTTTTACGAATCACAAATGGATTTACACTAAATATATTGCTTTGATTAACATTAGTAAATACCTGATGAATCTTATCAATTTTACCAGCAGCCAAATGTGGCACCAACAAACTACCCGTTGAAGTTCCTAAAAACATATCGTAATTCACACCTTCTTCTTGAATTAAATATTGTGCAACACCACCTGCATAAGCACCTTTGCTACCTCCTCCAGAAATTACTAATGCTCTCATTATTGTTTATTCTTTACTGTAAAGATAAATAAGAACCAAGAGAAATGTAAATAAAAGATTCTATTTAATGGTATGAAAAAATTTACATCCCCGATAATGGGTATTTTATAGAAAAAATAGATTTATGTTGATTAAATATGGTGCTTCGTTAAAAAGAATATTTATTTTAGTAACAGCTATTAAACCAATTCCCTTAAATGAGAAGAAAAATTTTTCTTGGCAGTTTGTCGTTTTTTATAATTACGATTTCCATTTTTGCATTAAATAGAAAGGAAGTTTCAATAAACAAACCTAACTTAACCGTCTCTAGCTCGGTAAATAAACTGCTTCCGCCATCTGCAACTATTTCTGGCACAACACAAGTTTGTAAAGATGAAACACCTCTACCACAAATAACCTTTACTGGTGCTGCTGGTACAACACCATACACGTTTACTTACTCTATAAATGCAGGCGCTAACCAAACTATTACTACGGTAGGAACAAATAATTCGGTAACGCTTCCTGTAAGTACAAATA
>NZ_CAXIBN010000110.1:0-10701 GCF_964021735.1 uncultured Wocania sp.
AATTTTAGAATATAAATTTTGCAAAAATGTTTACTTGTTGTGGTAATGTATAGGTATATATGGTTAACACAAAAAACCTATACTTCTAGAATATAATTTGTTAAGCTAGATTCGTGAGGCAAGTCCATCTTTTTCCTTAATCGGTATCTTTTAACTTCAACACTTCTTGGTGAAATATTAAGCAGAGGTGCTATTTCTTTTGAAGAAAGATTTAACCTAAGATAAGCACACAATCTTAAATCGTTAGATGTTAGTGAAGGATGCATTGCTTTAATCTTCTTTAAGAAGTCCTTATCTGCATTATTAAATGCTTCCTCAAATACATTCCAATCATCTGTATTATTAAGGTTTTTATCAATAATTCTAATAACAGATTTTAAGTTTTTATCATTATCTGAAACATTTTTAAGCTCCTTTTTTATACTGTTTAAAAACTCATTCTTTTTTATTAAACTCATTGTCGATATACCCAACTCACGATTTTTACTTTCAATATCTTGTCTTAACTTTTCATTATTAAAACGCATAAGTTGTTGCTGATTTTCAAGCTCTTTTAGCTCTAATTCTCTTTCTGCTTTTTGTATTAATTTTTCTCTTTGCTTTCTATAATAACGTTTATACAAATTATGCATTAATGATGTAAGTAATAAAACAAAAAAGGTGTATATAACAATAGCCTCGTTTGATAGATGCCATGGTTTTTCTATTTTAAAACTATAAGTAGCCGTATTATTTGTTATGTTATTGCCAACTTTTGCTCTAACGTTAAAAACATAATCGCCATAAGACAAATTTTTAAATAATATACTAGAGCTTGTAGACCAACTACTCCATTCTGGATAAATACCTTTTAACTGATATTGATATTCTGTATCTAAATACTTATCAAATTCTGCAACACTAAAAGAGAATTCAATATTATTATCCTTGCTTTTAAAACTTCCTTCAATATACTTATCTACAACTTGAAGACTATCTTCTAAATCGTTGGTTGAAATTGAATTAATAGAAATACTATATGTTTTTTCATTTAATTTACCTAAATCTAAAACAAGATACCCTGTTGATGTTCCTATTAAATGTTTGTTATTTTGCAGGTGAGAAATGTTTTCATAACCTGTTAGGCCCTTAGGAAGCAATGTAGAAAAAGTAATCTTATTAACTTTAGGAGTACTACTTAACTTGCCAGGTGAAACATAATTTAGATTTTTATTTGAAAAACCCCAAAGAATATTATTCTCTTTATCTGATATAAGCTTACCAGACGTATACTCCTTTTTTGAATATAACTGACTTAAAATGGAGTCTTTAAAGAACTTTTTTTTTGATGGATTATATTTAAAAACACCTTCTTTATAAGCATAAAATATATTACCATTATGCTTTATAATACTAGAATTCAATCCTTTTTTAAGCGTTGAATCTTTTTCAACCTGTTCTGCTTTCGTAAAATCGTCATTTACTTTAACTTTATAAACGCCTTTAGATTCGTGGCTTACAAAAATATTGTTATTATAAAGCTCAAAAAACTTGCTTGAGATATCAAAACCATCAATTTTATTTCTAAATATCCATTTACCATTCACATTGGCAATTACATTAAGTCCGTTGTAGTTACCTTGAAGTAATAAATTATTATTATTATTATTATTATATATAGGAATAATATTCCATGTACCTGGTATGTCGATAACCAGTTCTGCTATATTTTTATTAACAATAAAAGTACCTGTATCGTGTCCACAAAACAATGAATTATTAAGCTTAACCAAGCATCTAACTGGGCCTTGAGTGCCCTCGATAAATTCAAATTCATTATCAGAAAGCATAGGCTTACAATACAAGCCTTGGTTTGTGCCTAAATACAAATAGCCATTATAAACTGCTGATGCGTAAACTGTTCCTATTTTCCCTTCTTTATCATTATAGATGCTAAATGGAGATTTAATATTAACACAATTGACTCCATTATCTAAAGCTAACCAAATATTATTTTCAGAATCTTCAAAAATGGAATGTATTGTATTATTACTTAAACCACTTTTAATATTAATGTGATAATTAATTTCTCCTTCTGAAGTTAAATGTAGAATACCATTAGATCTTGTTCCTAGTATAAAGCTTCCATCTCTTAATTGTGTACTTCTATAAACACCACTTTGAGGAAGTAACTTATTTGCAGGAATATCCCATTTATCAAGTCTGTTGCTATTAAAAATATAAAAGCCATTAGCTTCTGTTTCAATTAAAAGTTTTCCTTTGTAATTAAAAACATTAACTAATAAATTGTTTTTTAATACATCATTGTTGGAAATTAACTTTGACTTACCATTTTCAATCTTATACAATCCATCCTTTGTTTTTTGAAAATATATACTTCCATTAACTTTAAACATTTTGTATATGGTTGTATCTGAATCAATAAATGAATAAGATGTATTACTCTTGTTATATATATAAATTCTTTTTAAAGATTGAAACAGAATATAATTATCAAGCTCTACAATATTCCAAAACTCTTCTTCTTCAAGAAACTCAATTTGTAGATTTTTGGAAAGCGACGTATAATACAAATCTCCAAACTCATTTCTTTGCCAATAACCAAATTCTTTACTACAACCTGTATAAATAACATCATTAAAAACGTTAACAGATCGTATTATTGTTTCGTTTGGCGATGGGTACAAACGCCATTTAGCACCATTAAACTCTAATAAACCTTTATTGTTTGCAACATAAATATACCTATCCTTTGATTGTGCTATTGACCAGTTTTGATTTCCTGCTTCATACGATTTTGGAGTATATATTTCAATAGGAGGTATTTCTTGAGCCTTAACTAAAAAAAGACAAAAGAAATATAACAATGTTGTAAGCCTAAAAATATTTTTCAACTGTAAAGCTATTAATGTTGCGTTACTAATATAGTATAAATCCTTGTATTTATTATACTACTAAATACTTTGTATAGTTTTTGTATGGTTTTTTTATAATAAAAAATCACATACATCTTCATTATTAGTTTACCATTAAACCATAAATAATCATATTTCGGAGTTTTTAACTTTATTTTTACGAACTGCTTTATGCTAAATTCTTCTTTTGATTGAAAAAGCGTTTAAACTACTTTTAATTTTATGAAATACATTTAACATATACTATCTTCATACGTCCAAAAGTTATATTTTTACGGCTAAGGTATATTTATTTATTTTTACCGTTAATTATATTTAGTCTATCCAATTTTATGAAACGTAGTCTGTATTTTATTTTTACTATTAGCTTTTTAATTCTTTGGAGTTCTTGCCGTAAAGATTTTGAGTTTTCACCAAGTACAGGAAATTTAGAATTTTCTAAAGACACCGTTTATTTAGATACTGTTTTTACCAACATTGGCTCTAGCACTTATAACTTAAAAGTTTATAATAAAAGTGATGATGATATTGTTATTCCTTCTGTAAAACTTGGTTTGGGCGACGCTTCAGAATATAGACTAAATGTTGATGGTATCTCTGGTAAAACATTCGAAAACATTAAAATTTTAGCTAAAGACAGTATATTTATTTTTGTTGAAACTACTATTGATATTAATAACTTCTCTAATCCAAATGGGAATTATTTATATACCGATCAAATTGAATTCGACTCCAACTCAAATCTTCAAAAAGTAGAACTTGTAACCCTTGTACAAGATGCTGTTTTTATTTATCCAAACAGAGATAACACTACAAAAGTTATTGAGACATTAACGCTTAATGTTGGGGGTGAATTAATTGAAACTGAATTACAAGGGCGAGAGCTTTTAAATACCGAATTAACCTTTACCAACGAAAAACCTTATATAGTATATGGCTTTGCTGCTGTACCCAACGGGGAAACACTAAATATTAATGCTGGCGCACGCTTACACTTTCATTCTAATTCTGGATTAATCATTTCTGAGGGTGCAACACTTAATGTTAATGGCTCGTTTAGCAATGACCAAAATTTGTTAGAAAACGAAGTTATTTTTGAAGGTGACAGATTAGAACCAAATTTCTCTAACACACCAGGGCAATGGGGAACTATCTGGCTGTTTGATGGCAGCATAAACAATAGCATAAACTACGCTACAATTAAAAATGCAACAGTTGGTATTTTAAGCGATGGTAACCCAAATGGTGCGACAGAAAAGCTTAAAATTAGTAATTCTCAAATTTACAATTCTAGTAATTTTGGGATTTTGGGAAGAAACACATCTATAACTGGAGAAAACGTAGTTATAAATAATTCTGGACAATCATCGTTTGCGGGAACATTAGGAGGAGTTTATAACTTTACACATTGCACCATTGCAAATTATTGGAATAACGGATTTAGGCAATTTCCATCTGTTTTGCTAAACAATTTTGTAACAGATGAAAATAACAATGCTATTCTTGCAGATTTAACTGAAGCTAACTTTAATAATTGTATTATTTACGGAAATGATAATCCAGAGATTTTATTAGATGAAATTGAAGACTCTGAAGTGACTTTTAACTTTAAGTTTACTAATTGTTTAATCCGTTTTGAAGACAATAACAATAATTTTACTGGAGATAATTACAATTTGGAAAACACAAATCTTTATGAAAACAATATATTTAATGAAGATCCAAATTTTAAGGATGTAGAATTAAACCAATTTATTATTGGTGATGAATCTGCTGCGACAAATAAAGGCAACGTGTTGTTTTCAAGCCAAATACCCACAGATATTTTAAATATAAACAGAACTAATTCACCAGACTTAGGTGCTTATCAGCATGTTACATTTCCTAAAGATGATTAACGTGTCTTTTTACAAAATTTGATTTATAGGAAAAATTCGTTAATTTTTTTAAGTTTTAAAGCACTAAGCATTTAGCCAAAGTATCTTCGTAAATAGCTTCATATTGTGGTACAATATTATGTAAATCGTATTTTAAGGATTCTTTTCTAGCATTATTTTTAAAGGTCTCTAATCGGTTTTCATTGTTTAAAATATGTAATGCATTTTTAGTCATATCATCAACATCACCAACATCACTTAAAAATCCAGAAACACCATGTACGTTTACTTCTGGAATACCTCCTGTATTACTTGATATTACAGGAACTCCAGATGCCATAGCCTCAAGTGCAGCTAAACCAAAGCTCTCGGTTTGAGATGGCAGCAAAAATAAATCACTAAAACATAATATTTTATCTATTTCGTTGCTTTTCCCAAAGAAAACAACCTTCTCTGTAATACCTAATTGTTGACAACGCCATTCCATTTTCTCGCGTTCTGGTCCCTCACCTACTAGCATTAATTTTGCTGGCATTTCTTTTTGAATGTTATAAAAAACAGTAATAACATCTTGCACGCGTTTTACTTCTCGTAAATTACTAATGTGAGTAATAATTTTTTCATCGTCATTTGCCATCATAGCACGCTGGCAATCAGTAAATCCATGATTATATTTACTTAAATCTATAAAATTAGGCACTACGCTAATCTCATTTTTAATATCGAATAAGCGTAATGTATCCTCTTTTAAACTCTGAGAAACCGCTGTTACGGCATCCGATTTGTTTATACTAAAGGTAACTGCTGGTTTATAAAATGGATGACTACCAACAAGTGTAATATCGGTACCATGCAACGTGGTAACAATTGGCACATAAATGTTTTCTTCTATCAACATTTTTTTAGCCATATAAGCTGCATAAGCATGTGGAATAGCATAGTGTACATGTAAAATTTCAATTCCATGAAGCTTTACCATATCAACTAACTTACTCGATAATGCAAGTTCGTATGGTTGATAATGAAATAAAGGGTATTCTGGAACATTTACTTCATGATAATGCACATGATTACTCAATAACTCTAATCTAACCGGTTGATTATAGGTGATAAAATGTATTTCATGTCCACGCTTAGACAGCTCTAAACCAAGTTCCGTTGCAACTACACCACTACCACCAAATGTTGGATAACAAACAATGCCTATTTTCATAAAATTTATTCTAAATTTTCAGAGTAAATAAAATAGATACAAGAAAAAAGATTTGATATATTTATTCAATTTTATCAAAAAATTTCTTTATTCTTTTATCTTTTCTCTTAAATCTTCTTTATTCCTCTATCGCTTCATAAATTAAACGTTGAATATCTGTTCTTATATTCTTTTTTAACAATATGTTTTTTCCTGCTTTAGGGTACGTTCTATTTGCTAAAAACACATAAATAATTTCTTCTTCTGGATCTGCCCAAGCATACGTACCTGTAAAACCTGAATGCCCAAAACTCGTCATGGATATACAACCACATGTTGGTCCTTCTTCTCCTAATTGTGGTTTATCGAAACCAACGCCTCTCCTATTATCTTTTTCACAAAAATAACAGGTGTTAAACATATCTATAGTTTCAGGTTTTAAATACCGTTTACCACCGTAAAAACCTTTTTGCAAATACATTTGCATAATTTTAGCAACATCATTTGCATTGCTGAAAACACCAGCATGTCCACCTACTCCGTTTTGCATTGCGGCACCCATATCGTGTACAAAACCATGTACTTTTTCGTAGCGATAATAATCGTCAATCTCAGTTGGAACTATCTTTTTATTACTTATTTTATGATACGGATTGTATAACGTATAATTTGCTCCTAAAGATTGATAAAAGTGATTTTGGACTATTTCATCTAAGCCTTTGTCGTAATGCTTCTCAATAAATTTCTTTAAAATATAATAAGGAAAATCACTATATCTATATCTTAATCGGTCTAACAATTCAGAATCTTTAATTATTTTAGGAATTGAATCTTTATAATCACTACGTAAAAACAAATCTTTAGTGACTTCAATATTAAATTTATCGCTTTTAGTTTTTCTATAATATTTTGGACTTGGGCGTTTTGTAACCGAGTCGAGTGTTTTATAATAAAAGGGTTCCCAGGGGCGTAATCTGGCGTAATGAGAAAGCATCTGCTTAATAGTAATATCTTTTTTATTAGACTTTTTATACTCAGGTAAAATTTCTGAAAGTTTACTGTTTAAAGATACTATACCTTGCTCTACCATTTGCATAAGTATTGGTAATGTAGCTATAATTTTTGTTAGTGAAGCAACATCGTAAACATCATCAAAAGCTACTTTTTCTTTACCTTTATAAGTATGTTTTCCAAAGTTTTTATTATAAATAACTTTACCGCGTCTTGCTACCAAAAGTTGAATTCCTGGAGTCATCATAGAATCTACTGCCTTTTGCGCTATAGCATCTATTTTACTCAATTTTAATGAATTCATACCCACACGCTCTGGACTAGAATATCCTAATCGTTTTATTGAAAAATTATTAATGCCATGACCTTGCTTAAAAAATTCGCCTGTAGAAACAGGTAGTGTACCTTTTGCTGCAAAAGCACCAAATATAAGTTGCGCCGATTTTTGTTGAGCAATCTCACTATTTTGATAACTAACTACAATACTTTCAATATTCTCAATAGTTTTTAAATCTGATAAAGCATAAGGTTTTACAAAAACATCTAATATTACAGTATGTGTTCTAGCTATTTCGTGTAACCAAACTAATTCTTTATCGGTAAATCTATGGGGTTTCCAAGGGCTTTCGTTAGAGCGATGCAAACCAATTACAACGGTATTGTAGGGTTGTAATTTATTCATTAATTCATCTAACTTTTTAGCTTCTATGGCATGAACTTTAGTATATTTTTTTAGTTCATTAAAGAATGTAGAGCCACTATCATCACCCAATTTTACGTAAGCTATAGTTTTAGTTTCTAACTGACGAATAGGTAATAATTCGTTTTTATTTTTAACTATGGTTATTGCATTTTCAATAAGATCTTCATACAAAACATCGTCTTCAATTCTATTCAAATCTTCAATTAAATTATATAATCCGATGGGTTTGTAATTGTTTAATCCGACTTTATATTTAGCTTGAAGCACCTTTTTTACTGAATGTGCTAAACGTTCTTCAGTAATATCTCCACTTTCGCAAGCTTCTACAATTTTAGAAATACCAGCAGGAACATCTTCAGAAATAAGCAAAACATCATTACCAGCTTTAAATGCTGCCAAATCTATTTCACCACCTGTAGTAAATTTCCGAGGTGTATTCCCATCTATCGCAGGTTCTATATAATCTGCTACACCTTTCATATTTAAAGCATCTGTGAATATCAATCCTTTAAAGCCTAAACGCTCTTTTAAAATATCTGTAACTATATGTTTTGATAGTGATGATGGATAGCCAGAACGTGCTTCTAAACTAGGCACATTTAAGTGCGCTACCATAACACTAGAAAGTCCTTCTTTAATTAATTTTTTATATGGATATAACTCAATTGAATCTATTCGTTTTTCACTAAAACTAACTGATGGTAATGTTTTATGTGAATCTTGATCGGTATCGCCATGTCCTGGAAAATGCTTTGCATTAGCTAAAACACCTGCATCTTGCATACCTTCCATTAACGCTAAAGCTTTTGCCGTAACATTATCTCTATCTTCACCAAATGAGCGATTGCCAATTATTGGGTTTTTAGGATTGGTGTTAATATCTGTAACTGGTGCAAAATTAAAATGTACACCCAAACGCTTACAATGCTCGCCAATGTGCTTTCCTGTTTGCTTAATAAGATTGTTATCTTTTATGGCACCAAGTGTCATATTCCACGGAAACGAATAGGTAGAATCTAAACGCATTCCTAAACCCCATTCGGCATCCATACCAACTAAAAGAGGTACTTTAGACATGGCTTGTAATTCGTTGTTTAATTTAGCTTGCTTTACGGGGCCACCAAGCGAATAAATAACACCACCCAATTTATGATCTTGAATTAGTTTTATATTAGCGTTTTTTGTTTTTTTATCTTGATTAGAAAAAATCATAATCATATACAACTGTCCAACTTTTTCTTTTAGAGTTAACGAATTATATACACTATCTACCCATTTTTGCTGCCCTTCAACATCTTCATGCAATAGAGGATTTGAAGATATCTGACCAAATGCAAAAATAACTGTAAAAAAAGATAGAAATGAGAGAACGAAGTGGCGCATATAATGGATAAATTTTAAATATTATTAATAAAATATATTAATAGTAATAACTATGCCAAAATAATACTTTTAAAAAGAAGAAAAAAAGACTTTAAGATAGAATTATAATAAGATTATAAACAGATGGTTTTAATTCTCTAAACAATGAGCTACTCAATTAAATCAATATGCCTGTCATGATATCCTAACAAATACAACACACCATCTAACCCTATACTAGATATAGCACTTTGCGCATTATCTTTAACTTTTGGTTTAGCATGAAAAGCAATGCCTAAGCCGGCTAGATTAAGCATTTGTAAATCGTTTGCACCGTCTCCAACTGCAATAGTTTGGCTTATATCTATACCCTCTTTCTTTGCAATTTCTTTAAGGTATTCTGCTTTTTTATTACCATCAACTATATCACCAAGATAACCACCAGTTAAAACACCATCTTTAATTTCTAATTGGTTAGCATACACATAATCTATTCCTAATTCTTTTTGTAAATAATGACCAAAATATGAAAACCCTCCTGATAAAATAGCGGTTTTAAATCCATAGGTTTTTAAGGTATCTATAAGTCGCCGAGCACCTTTTGTTATTGGTAAATTAATGGCAACATCATGTAATACATCTTCACTCAAACCTTTTAAAAGCTTCATACGTCTTTTAAAACTTTCGTTAAAATCTATTTCTCCATTCATTGCAGATTCTGTAATAGCTTTCACCTCTTCTCCTACTCCTGCTAATTCTGCCAATTCATCAATAACTTCTGTTTGAATAAGTGTAGAATCCATATCAAAACAAACTAAGCGTCTGTTTCTTCTATAAATATTATCTTCTTGAAATGCAATATCAACATCTAAATCGTGTGAAATTTGCATGAATTTTTCAGTAAATTCGTTTTTATCACCAATTTTACCTCTAATAGATAATTGTATAGAAGCTCTAGGATATTCTACATCTTCAACAAGTGAAAGTCGCCCTGTGAGTCTTTTTATAGAATCTATGTTTAAGTTTTTTTCTGAAATCACTTTGGTGACTTCAGATATTTGTTCGGCAGCCAACTTTTCACCTAAAATAGTTACAATATATCGATCTTTACCTTGAAGATTTACCCACTTCTCATAGTCTTCAAGCGAGATTGGAGTAAATTTAGCCGTAATGCCTAACTCATAAGCCTTAAAAAGTAAGTCTTTTAAAACTGCAGCAGATTTTTTTTTAGATTGAATTTCAAACAGTATTCCTAAAGACAATGTATCATGAATATTTGCCTGACCAATATCTAACACTTTAGCACCATATTGTGCTAGAACTGATGTTAAACTAGATGTTAATCCTGGTTTATCTTGTCCCGAAATATTTAATAAGATAATCTCGTTAGCCATAATTTGATTTTTGCCTTGAATGACGTAAAAATCATTATTCTATTTGAGATATGAAAGTTTTTTTAGCTTATAATACGTGGTTATCTTAATTTTTGATAATCAGATAATCAAATCATAAATAAAAAGACAGAATGATAATGATGAGAAGATAAAACTAAAAAATAGTTACTCAAGATTTTGAAAAAAAAGAGTCTATTTTACAAATCGACTATGCCAACTCTCACTTGCTGGAACTTCCCAATTCTCT
>NZ_CAXIBN010000111.1:0-10663 GCF_964021735.1 uncultured Wocania sp.
AATAATTTCAGTATTTTTGAAGTGTAAAATTTTGAAACATATAAATGAATATATCTGTAGTCATACCACTACTTAACGAACAAGAGTCTTTAACAGAATTAAATGATTGGATTGCAAAGGTTATGCTATCCAATCATTTTTCTTATGAAGTTATTTTTATTGATGATGGCAGTACCGATGATTCTTGGCAGATTATTAGTAACTTATCTAACCAAAATAAACACGTAAAAGGGATACGTTTTTTAAAAAACTTTGGAAAATCTCAAGCACTTCATGCTGGTTTTGAAAAAGCACTGGGCGACGTTGTAATTACCATGGATGCCGATTTGCAAGATAACCCAGACGAAATTCCTGAGTTATACAACATGATTATAAATGATGGTTACGATTTAGTTTCTGGTTGGAAAAAGAAGCGTTACGATTCTGTAATAGCAAAAAATTTACCATCAAAATTATTTAATTGGGCAGCTCGAAAAACCTCTGGTGTTAAACTTAATGATTTTAATTGCGGCCTTAAAGCCTATAAACTTGATGTTATAAAAAATATTGATGTTAATGGCGAAATGCATCGCTATATTCCTGTACTTTCTAAAAATGCTGGATTTACAAAAATTGGAGAAAAAGTAGTGCAACACCAAGCCAGAAAATATGGCGAAACCAAATTTGGAATGGATCGTTTTATCCATGGCTTTTTAGACCTAATTACCATTTGGTTTTTATCACGTTTTGGCAAACGCCCTATGCATTTATTTGGAAGCTTAGGGTTTATTATGTTTGCTATCGGATTCGGATTTTCTTTCTATTTAGGTCTAGACAAAATATTTATAAACCCCATGGGTAGACTCATTACCCAACGCCCACAATTCTACATTGCATTATCTACCATGATAATAGGTACACAATTTTTTGTTGCTGGTTTTTTAGGCGAACTCATTTTACGTACCAAACAAAACAGAAAACGTTATTTAGTTAAAGACGAATTAAACTTCAATTAAACTATGTAACTAAAAGGTTATAGTTATAAAATTTTGTTTCTAAATTACAAAAACAATAAACTAACTAATGAATTGCTTATTTTTGCAATTGTGCAACTAATTAACGCTTAACATGATTCATATTAAACCAGAAATTTTAGAACGAATTAATACGTGGTTAACCCCAACTTTTGATGAAGAAACGCAACAAATTATAAAAGATAGAATTGCTAGTAATCCAGAAGATATTCAAGAAAGTTTTTATAAAGATTTAGAATTTGGAACTGGTGGAATGCGTGGTGTTATGGGTGTTGGCACCAACAGAATTAACAAATACACCCTAGGAAAAAATACGCAAGGATTAAGCGATTATTTGCACAAGTCTTTCCCCAACGAAACACCTAAAGCTGTAATTGCTTACGATTGCAGACATAATAGTAAATCTTTAGCAAAAGTGGTTGCCGATGTATTTTCTGCCAATGGTATTCAAGTTTATTTATTTGAAGATTTAAGACCTACTCCCGAATTATCATTTGCACTAAAACATTTAAATTGTCACTGTGGTATTGTATTAACAGCATCTCACAACCCTCCAGAATATAATGGTTACAAAGTCTATTGGCAAGATGGGGGACAATTAGTACCGCCACATGATGACGCTATTATTAATGTAATAAATCATTTAGACTATTCAGATATAAAATTTAAAGCCAATAACGATTTAATTCATTATATAGGCAAAGATGTTGATGATGCTTTTATTAACGCATCTGTAAGCAATGGCAGTTTCAATACGCCGCAATTAGCAAAAGACGATTTAACTATTGTTTTTACATCGCTTCATGGCACATCTATAACTGCAGTTCCAGAAACTTTAAAACGAGCTGGTTATAAAAACGTACATATTGTAAAAGAACAAGAAGTGCCAAATGGCGATTTTCCAACAGTTGCTTCACCAAATCCAGAAGAACCTGCTGCCTTAAAAATGGCGTTAGAATTAGCTAAAAAAGTAAATGCAGATATCGTTATAGGTACAGATCCAGATTGTGATAGATTAGGTATAGCTGTCCGTAACTCAGAAAACGAGTTACAATTGCTTAACGGTAATCAAACCATGTTAATGATGACCGAGTTCCTTCTTAAACAATGGAAAAAAGAAGATAAAATTAAAGGTAAAGAATTTATAGCATCAACAATAGTTTCTACACCAATGTTAAATAAACTTGCTGCATCTTACCATGTAGAAAGTAAAATTGTACTTACTGGTTTTAAATGGATTGCTAAACTAATTCACGACTTTAAAGATCTTAATTTTATTGGTGGGGGCGAAGAAAGTTTTGGCTATATGGTAGGCGACTTTGTGCGCGATAAAGATGCGGTAACCTCTACTCTTTTAGCCTGTGAAATTGCAGCACAAGCTAAAGCAAATAGCGGTTCGCTTTATAAAGAATTAATAGATTTATATGTAGCACATGGTTTCTATAAAGAACACCTCATTTCATTAACTAAAAAAGGTATTGAAGGGGCAGAAGCAATAAAACAAATGATGATTGACGCTCGTGAAAATCCTCTTAAATCTGTTAATGGTTCCAAAGTGGTTAAAGTTGAAGATTACCTATTATCGATTTCAAAAAACATGCTTACTGGAGAGGATTCTTTAATTGATATTCCAAAATCTAATGTACTCATTTATTATACAGAAGATGGAACTCAAGTTGCTTTAAGACCAAGTGGTACAGAACCTAAAATTAAATTCTATATTAGTGTAAATTCTACGTTAAGTTCTGCTTCAGAATTTAAAGTCGTAAATAAACAACTCGAGGCTAAAATAGCAGCCATTGTTAAAGATATGCAACTTAGCTAATGAATCATTTTATAAATATTCTAAAATATGCAAAACCTTATAAGCGTTATGCCATAGGACACATTATTTCTAATGTGTTTTTTGCTTTATTTGGCACACTATCATTCGTAGCGCTTAAGCCCATGTTAGATGTTATTTTTAAGAAAGATAACGTAGATCCATGTAGCGGAAAAGCTATAACTCAGATTGCTCCAAACGAACCTGTTTATTCTGGTTTAATGGAAATTGATAATTACACTAAAGATTTACTAGCCTACTATATGCACCAATTTACAGGAGGAGACAACTCAAAAGCATTAATATTTGTTGTTGGATTAATTGTAATTATGTTTTTACTTAAAAATATTTTTGGCTATTTAGCTAATTACTTTTTGGTATTTCTTAGAAATGGTGTCATTAGAGATATTAGAAATAATGTTTACAAAAAGACTGTAGAATTACCGCTTTCTTATTTTTCTGAACAAAGAAAAGGAGACATTTTATCGAGAGTTACCAGTGATGTTTTAGATTTGCAATATTCTTTCTTATCTGTTTTAGAGCTTATTGTTAGAGAACCATTAACTATAATTTTCACTATCGCAATAATGCTTTATATAAGCCCACAGCTTACCTTATTTATTTTCGTTTTTATTCCTATTATGGGATTTATCATATCGAAAATAGGAAAAAGTTTAAAACGAAAATCAGATCGTGTACAAAAAGAACAAGGTGTCTTTCTTTCTACATTAGAAGAAACACTAACAGGCTTGCGTATTATTAAAGGTTTTAGTGCAGAAGACAAGTTTTATAAAAGTTTTCAAGAATCAACAACACGATTTTATCACTTTTCAAACAAGCTTCTTAACCGTCAAAACCTAGCATCGCCAAGTAGTGAGTTTCTGGGTATTTGCATGATTGCTGTTATATTATGGTATGGAGGTAATTTAGTACTTGGCGGCGATACTAATCTAGATGGTAGCACTTTTTTAGTTTTTATGGGCTTATCCTATAATATTTTAACACCCGCCAAAGCTATTTCGAGAGCTTTATACAATATAAAAAGAGGTGGTGCAGCTGCAGAACGCATTCAAGAAATTATAGACACGCCAAACCCTTTAAAAGACAAAGAAAATGCTATTGAGAAAACAAGTTTTGACTCTGAAATAGAATTTAAAAACATTTCCTTTAAATATCAAGACGAATACGTATTAAAAAACTTTTCGTTAACCATTCCTAAAGGAAAAACAGTGGCACTTGTTGGACAATCTGGTAGTGGAAAATCTACTATAGCCAATTTAATAACACGTTTTTACGATGTAAATCAAGGGCAAATTTTAATTGATGGTATTGATATTCGCGACTTAACAACAAGTTCTTTAAGAGCGCAATTAGGTATTGTAACTCAAGATGCTATTCTTTTTAACGAAAGCATAAAAAATAACATAAAGTTAGGTAACGATAAGGCTACCGACGAACAAATAATAGAAGCCTTAAAAATTGCCAATGCCTGGGAGTTTGTTAAAGATTTACCCGAAGGTATTAATACTAACATTGGTGACTCTGGCAACAAACTCTCTGGCGGTCAAAAACAACGCTTAAGTATTGCACGTGCTGTATTAAAAAGTCCACCAATTATGGTTTTAGACGAAGCTACATCGGCACTCGATACCGAAAGCGAACGTTTAGTACAAGTTGCCCTAGAAAACATGATGAAAAACAGAACATCTATTGTAATTGCACATAGGCTATCAACCATCCAAAATGCTGATGAAATTGTTGTATTGAAGAAAGGTGAAATTGTTGAGCAAGGACAGCACAAAGATCTTATTGCTAAAAACGGCACCTATAAAAAATTAGTAGAAATGCAAAGTTTTGAATAGAAGCTACATCTGTAAAAACTAAAAAAGGATAGAGATTTGGGTTTCTATCCTTTTTTTTATTCATTGCTAGACTTGGGGACAAACTAGCAACATAAGTAGGTTTCTGATACAAACATAAATCAAAAAAAAAGACTACACAAGAAAAAATGCATTTAATCGTGTTTTAAATACACTTAATCGATAAAATACTAATTAAATACTTGATTATCAGTGTTTAAAAATATTAAAAAAATCCTATTAAACTTTTAGTATATTTAATAGTCTAACAAGCAAACTATTTCTTTGATTGACGACTCACAACTATTAGAACAATTAAAATCTGAAACCTATAAAGAAAAAGCCTTTAAAACCTTGCTTTCCCTTTATAAGGAACGTTTGTATTGGCACATTCGTAATATAGTTAAATCGCATGATGATGCTGACGACGTGCTACAAAACACCTTTATAAAAATTTATAAAAATATTAATAACTTTAAGGGAGATAGCAAACTGTTTTCATGGATGTACAGAATAGCCACAAACGAGTCTATTACTTTTATAAATAAAAATGCAAAACGGTTACAAATAACAAGTGAAGAAGTACAACAAATAGTTATAAATAATTTAACCACAGATGTTTATTTTGAAGGTGATGCCATTCAACTAAAACTGCAACAAGCTATTGCAACGTTGCCACAAAAGCAACAATTGGTATTTAATATGAAGTATTTTGAAGATATAAAATATAAGGATATGGCTGAGATTTTAGATACCAGCGAAGGCGCACTCAAAGCATCCTATCACATAGCAGTAAAAAAAATTGAAGGTTATTTAACTAAAGATTAAACCTTTTAAATACTAATGAGTCCAATAATTAAATGAAAAACAACAATTTACATAATATAAAATCATCAGGCTTTAAAACACCAGATAATTACTTCGAGTCTTTTAATGAAACGCTTTTGCCTAAATTAAAAGATAAATTAGAGCTTAATAAAGCGACAGGGTTTAAAGTTCCAGACGATTATTTTAAAACCGTTGATGATAATATTTTAAGAAACATTAATCCTAAAAAAGAAACCAAAGTAATCACCTTATTTTCATGGAGAAAAGTAGCTTATGCATCTGCAATAGCTGCAAGTTTAATATTTATGTTTAATGCCGTATTTAATATGAAAGATGAAGTGAATTTTAATTCTATAGAAACAGCATCAGTTGAAGACTATATTATAACCCAAGATATTAATGTATACGATATTGCTTCTTTATTAGAAGATGATGCCTTAGATGAAGTAAATTATACTGAATCCGATTTTAGCGAAAAAAATATTGAAACTTTTTTAATTAACAATTTAAATATTCAAGACCTAGAAAATCTTTATAAAGAATAAAACACATGAAAACTATCACACTATTTATATTCACACTTTTTATTTCTTTTAGCATACTTGCACAGGAAAAAAGAGGCGATAAACATGAAAAAATTAAAGCTTTAAAAATTGCTTTTATAACTGAAAAACTTGATTTAACTGAAAAGGAAGCACAACAATTTTGGCCTATTTATAATTTACATGACGATAATATTAATCAAATAAGACAAAAAAAATTACGTAAAATTCACTATGAAATTCGTCAAAACAAAGATGACTTATCTGAAAATCAAGCGGCAAATTTATTAAACCGGCTAACTACAGCTGAAAACAATATCCATAAAGAACGTCTACAATTAACTACTAAATTAAAGAGCATAATTTCAGCAAAAAAAATAATTTTGCTTAAAGTTGCTGAAGAAGAGTTTAAGCATAAAATGCTAAAGCAATTTAAAATGCGACGTCAAAAAGAAGGAAAAAGGAATTAGGAAACTAAAATTTATTCTGAACTTGTTTCAGAATCTCAACAAACTAAATAATATTAATAATTAGAAACATAAACAAGTTCAATTTAACAAAACACTATTAATGTTTTTATTCTTTAAACGTTAACTTAGAAATCCTACCAACACCAGCGGCATAAGCTATACTATCATTTAAAAACCGAAGCGTATAAAACCCCTCATCACTTAAATGTTTCCAAATATTTCCAGAATCATTGCTGTAATCAATACCCTTAAAACCAATGGCAACTAATTCCTTCCCCGCTCTATTTGGTATATATTGTACACAACTTCTATAACCTAGGTTTTCATTTTGTGCCACCAACTGCCATGTTTTTCCGCCATCGGTTGTCCTTATTTTATTGGCAGCATGATCTTCTGGTTTGGTATAATCTCCACCAATGGCAAATCCATGTAATGCATCATAAAAATCAATAGAATAAATACCTTCTGTTTCCTTTTCTTTAATTATGGGCGTATCAAACACCTCCCAAATTTTCCCTTTATCTGGCGAATAGTAAACCCGTCCTGCTGTAGTAACAACCCATGTTTTATCCTCTATAATGGCAATATTGGTATTACTGGCAGCAAAAGCGCCTTCATTCTCTTTCCCTTTTGGTAAATCATCGCAAGACACTTTTGTCCAAGTAGTTCCACCATCACGAGTAATAATTATGCTTAAACATCCACCTACTGAATCTCCAATGGCAATACCTTCATTATCATTCCAAAAAGTCATGGCATCATAAAAAACGCCTTCGGCAGCTTCTTCGTAAACCAATTCCATTTTTCCATTAAGTCCAGTTTTAAACAAAAACGCTGGGTTTTCAATACTCAGCATGAAAAAATCCTCTTTGGTGTGTGCCACAGATCTAAAATGCAAATTAAAAGAATCTTTATGTTGTATGGATGTTTGCCATAATTCATTTTTAGGATTGTAAAGTCCAAAAACACCATTATTGGCAGCAAAAGCCAAACTTTTATCATCAAGTATATCAATGGCTCTAATACTCAACAACGAATCCTCAAAAATAGTTTCAATTTCAACCTTAGAAAAATTCCTCGGTTCAAACTTTCTTTTTTCTCCACAAGAAAACAAAAACAACAAAACACAAAAATTGGCAAAAAACGATTTCATAAATACAAATTTGCAAGAAAGATAAGTCTATTCACTCAAAAAATAAAAACATTCGTGTATTCCTAGCATTTAGTGTAACTTTGCAGCCTTATTTATATACGATGCGATTACACAGAAATTTATGCTTTGCAGTTATTGATGGTTTAACCTTAATTTTTAACGAAGGAAAGTATGCCGATAAAGTTATTCAACAACTTTTAAAACGCGATAAACGTTGGGGCGCACGCGATAGAGGTTTTGTTGCCGAAACAACTTACGATATGGTACGTTGGAAACGTTTATATGCTGAAATTGCAGAGGTTAAAGAACCTTTTGATAGAGATAATCTGTGGCGCATGTTTGCTGTATGGGCAACTTTAAAAGGTATAAAACTACCCGATTGGAAATATTTTGAAGGCACACCTTTACGCAAAATAAAAGGACGTTTTGATGAGTTATCGAAAATTAGAAAATTTAAAGAATCTATTCCAGATTGGATGGATACTTTGGGAGAAAAAGAATTAGGAAATACGGTTTGGACTAAAGAAATAGCTGCTTTAAACGAACAAGCCGATGTTATTTTAAGAGTAAACACCCTTAAAACCACTAAAGAGAAATTACAAGAAACTCTATTTGATTCTGAAATTGAAACTGAGTTTTTATCAAATTATCCGAATGCTTTAAAACTAAAAGAACGCGCCAATGTATTTTCTACCGAAGCTTTTAAAAATGGTTGGTTCGAAGTACAAGATGCTTCATCGCAATTAGTCGCTGAGTTTTTAAATGTAAAACCAGGAATGCGTGTGGTTGATGCTTGTGCTGGTGCAGGAGGTAAAACCTTGCACATAGCTTCTTTAATGGAAAACAAAGGGCAAGTTATTGCTATGGATATTTACGGCAATAAATTGAATGAATTAAAAAGACGAGCCAAACGAAATGGTGCACACAACATTGAAAATCGTGTTATAGAGTCTACTAAAGTGATTAAAAAATTGTATGATAAAGCAGATCGTGTTTTAATTGATGCACCCTGCTCTGGCTTAGGTGTTTTACGTAGAAATCCAGATGCTAAATGGAAATTACAACCCGATTTTATTGAAAAAATAAAAACCACACAACAAGAGATTTTACAACAATATTCTAAAATGGTTAAAGCTGGGGGACAATTAGTTTATGCAACGTGTTCGATACTACCATCTGAAAACCAAGAACAAGTAGCTGCCTTTTTAAAATCGGAAGGTGGAGAAAATTTCACCTTAGTTAAAGACAAAAAAGTACTAGCTCACCAATCTGGATTTGACGGATTTTATATGGCGTTATTGGAGCGTAAAGCTTAAATCCAATTGTTTTTATGTCATTCTGAAGAGTACCAAAGTGCGACGTGAGAATATCAAAATTAATTTTTACTTTTATAAGAGATTCTGAAAACTAGTTCAGATTAATGAAAGCATGCCTTTATATGAAACCGAAAAACATCGTATTCCTCGGGAAAAGCATTGACAATTATATCGCTGGCAAGAATGGAGAACTAGATTGGTTAGACATGATTCCAAATCCAGACCAACTAGATATGGGTTATAACACCCTCATGAATGAAGTTGATGCCATTATTATGGGCAGAACCTCGTTTGAAACCGTTCTAGGTTTTGATATAGAATGGCCTTATACCAAACCCGTATTTGTCTTAAGTCATTCACTTAAAACAATTCCTGAAAATTTAAAAGACAAGGTTACTTTATTGAATGGAAATGAAACCGATGTTTTAAACACTATTCACAAAAAAGGATTTAACAACTTATACATTGATGGTGGCAAAGTAGTTCAAAATTTTTTAAAGCACGATTTAATTGATGAATTACGCTTAACCACCATTCCTATTATTTTAGGTGATGGTATTCCGTTGTTTGATGTGTTACCCATGTCATTAGAGTTTGAGCATGTTAAAACAGAGGTGTTTTATAACCAGATTGTACAGAGTTGTTATAAAAGAAAAAGATAAAATTCATGTTTATTCTAAAATTAGATTTAGCTTTATGGTATGGAAATAACTGATTTAATAACTAAAATAGAAGAAATCGAAAAACTATGTTCATATGAAGATCATATGAAAGATGAAAAAGCCAATACTTTCTATTTGCTTTCACTCCAGTTTGTTAGAAACTACATAGGAATTGATACTGAGTTTTACAATGCTTTAAAGAAATACCCAAAAAGATACGCGGACGAAAGTTATGAAAAAAATATAGTAACCAATTCTGTTCTAAGTTCAATTAAAGAGTATCTTAATCTCAATCTTGAACTTGGAAAAAGTCATACCTATAACATAAAAGTTGATATAATTAGTGATTTCTTAAATCAAGCAATTAATTTGGCCAATGATAAAAAATTTCATCCAGCAGCAGCTGCAATTCTACTTGGCGCATCGTTAGAAGAGTTTTTAAAGCAAATATCAGAAGAAAAAAAAGCGGATTTAACCAATATCAAAAAGACCATCGATCCAATTTCCAAAGAGCTCTATAGACTTGAAATAATTACTAAGCAAGATTTGAAAGATATAACTTCTTGGACTGGTTTAAGAAATGATGCCACTCATGGTAACTTTGATGATGTCAATGACAGGAAGAGAGTATTAAATGCAATTGAGGGAGTAAATCTGTTTATGAGAAAATATAGTATTTAAAAAATATTTATAAGATAATGGATAATTTAAAAATAGGAGATAATATTTTTCACAAATCAAACTCCTCAATAGCATGGACAGTCGAAAAAATTGAAAATGACAAAGTTTTTTGTTCTACTTTAATTAAAGAAACTCTTGAGCAAAAGAAAGAAATTTTTCTAATGACATCAATTGAAAAATGTGCTAAACCTAGTTTTATTTCTGGAGGAAAAACAAGAAGTAATCATTACTAAATTAGGTCAAACATTAGTATTTTATATCATGACAACTGATTTAAAATCCCACCTCTCAAACCTCCTAAACGAGACCATTACAAA
>NZ_CAXIBN010000112.1:0-10586 GCF_964021735.1 uncultured Wocania sp.
AAAATTTCCTAACGGTATACTTAAAAAATTCTTTTTAGTGTGGTGGTAGTATTAGTGGTGGTAGTATTAGCTATTAAACCACCTCAAACAACTTCCCAGGCAGCGGTCTAATAACACCTTTTAATTCCATAGTCAACAAAATACTAGCGACTTTAAAAATGGGCATTTCACAATTAATGGCAATAACATCTAGCACTTGTTTGTCGTTTGCTTTTAGGTAATTGTAAATCGTTTTTTCGGTAGCATCAAGCTCAACAAATAGTTGTTTTTGTATGGTTGGTTTGGCTATTGGTCCTGTCGAAATATCATCTTCCTCCAACTGCCAATTCAAAATATAAGGCACATCCAAAGGGTTTGAAAGCATGTGCGCCTTTTGGTGTTTTATTAAATTATTACAACCCACACTTTGCGAATCTGTTGTGCGCCCGGGAACAGCAAACACATCGCGATTGTAAGAGTTTGCAATATCGGCAGTAACTAAGCTGCCGCCTTTTTCGGCAGATTCTATAACAATAGTAGCTTCACTTAAACCAGCAATAATTCTATTTCTTTTTAAAAAATTGTTTTTGTTAAAAGTGTCGCTACTCCAGAAATCGGTAAAAAACCCGCCATGTTTTTCAACTTCAGCCATGTATTTTTTATGCACTTTTGGGTAAATGGTATGCATCCCATGTGCTAAACAGCCAATGGTTTGTAAATTGTGTTTTAAAGCTGCTTTATGCGCGGTTATATCGGTTCCATAAGCAAAACCAGAAACAATAATTGGGTTATAAGGCGCAAGCGCTTCAACCAAATTTTCGCAAAAAGCTATTCCATTTGTGGTAATTTTTCTAGCACCAACAATACTAATAATGTGTTGTTGCTTTAAATTAATATGTCCTGATTGAAACAATACAATAGGGCCATCTATACAATGTTTTAATTTTTCGGGATAGCAATCGCCTTTAAAATATAAAACCTTGAGTTTGTTTTCTTTTATAAATTTCAGCTCTTTTTCGGCTTCTTTTAAATGATGCGATTTAAACAAATCTCCTAAAGTAACACTACCAATGCCATCAATTTTAAGTAAGTTTTGCTTTTTTTCTTTTAAAACAGCTTCGGCAGAACCACAATGAGAAATGAGTCTTTTAGCAGTAATATCGCCAATGTTTGGCACATGTTGCAAGGCTAAAGTATAAAGCAAATCATTTTCTGTCATCGTAAACATTTGGTTTTAAAGCTACAATAAAAGAATTTTTCGACTGTTAATAAATACTTCGCTCGAAATTTTATCTGAAAGCATAATTTTTTAACTTTGTTTTTATGCAATTAGAAACCTACATAAGCGATTTATTATATAGATATGAGTGTGTTACGATTCCAGAATTTGGATCTTTTTTAGCGCAACGCGTATCTGCTACGATTAATGATTCAACACATGCGTTTTATCCGCCAAAAAAAGCGGTGTCGTTTAACGAGCAAATTCAGCAAAACGATGGATTATTGGCACACTATATTGCTGATGTAGAGAAAATTCCTTTTGAGATTGCTTCAAAAAAAATTGCGAAACGCGTTAAAATACTTAAGTCATATTTAACTCAAGGCGAAACACTTACGTTTAATAATATTGGCGAAGTGGTATTTAATAACGAGGGCAAAATTTTATTTGAACCAACCTATAATCTTAACTATTTAACCGATTCGTTCGGTTTATCTCAATTTACGTCACCCTCCGTAACTCGCGAAGTTTATAAAAAAGAGATTGAGCAAATTGAAAAAGTAATTCCGCTTGCCGTTTCTCTTGAAAAACGTAAAACCAGACCGTATTTAAAATATGCAGCTGTAGCTTTAGTTGCCTTAACACTTGGTGGTTTTGCTGCTTCAAATTTTTATGTTAATCAAATTGAAACACACAATCAATTAGCGCAAGAAGAAGCGACAAAACAACTAGATACTAAAATACAGCAAGCTACTTTTAGTTTAAATTCACTTCCTGCAATTACTTGGAACATCCCTAAACAAACAGGAAATTATCATATTGTTGCAGGTGCCTTTAGAGTTGAAGAAAATTGCAATAAAATCATTGCGCAATTAAAGAAAGATGGGTTTAACGCCAGAAAAATTGGTGTAAACAAATACGGTTTGCACGAAGTAGTTTATTCTAGCCACGAAACAGGTAAAGAAGCGCTTAAAGCCGTTCGAGAAATAAGAAAATCGCATAATAAAGATGCATGGATATTGGTTAAAAAGTTAGATTAATCTCAAAAAAAATCACTTCCTTTTTTACTTTATTAATACTTAAAAGCATAGTACCTTTGCAACATCATTAAAATAAAAGTGATGCAAGCAAAAACACCCGAGCAATCTAAAACAACGCTTACCGATATGGTTTTACCTGGTGAAACCAACCCACTAAATAATTTATTTGGTGGTGAACTACTTGCGCGAATGGATCGTGCCGCTAGTATTGCAGCTAGAAGACACAGTAGACGTATTGTTGTTACCGCATCGGTTAATCATGTAGCATTTAATAAAGCCGTTCCTTTAGGTAGCGTAGTTACCGTTGAAGCTAAGGTGTCTCGTGCCTTTAAAACTTCTATGGAAGTATTTATTGATGTTTGGATTGAAGACAGAGAATCTGGTGAAAAATCTAAAGCTAACGAAGCCATTTACACCTTTGTTGCTGTTGATGATACTGGTAGACCTGTTTCTGTTCCAGAAGTACATCCACAAACCAATTTAGAAAAAGAGCGTTTTGATGCTGCTTTACGTCGTAAACAATTAAGTTTGTTGTTGGCTGGTAAAATCACACCAGATAAAGCTACAGAGTTAAAAGCGCTGTTTGAATAATTAAACCTTTTAAATTTTTATAGGTCTTATAGTAGAATCCAAAATCTTAAAACTATGAGACCTATAATTTTATGTTCAGTTTTACTGCTTTTATTTTCTACGTCTTGCGCTACTCGTGTAAAAACAACCCCAGCAAAAGTTATCCTTATTAAAAAAGCTCCTAAGCATTACAAAATTGTAAAAGTTAAAGGCAAACGCTACTACTTTTGGAATGGAAAACATTATAGAAAAACTAGCAAAGGTTATGTTGTGGTTAGGGTGTAATCACGTGTCATTCTGAGAACCTGTTATTGCTTAGAAAATTTTAAATTATGGGATCCTGAAACAAGTTCAGGATAACACTGCGTGTCACATTTTGTAAATCCAAGATGCAGGATTTTGGGTATTACTTTCTTTAGAAATGCTAAAACTTAGTATTGTCTCTCCATTTATTTTATTAGTATAAACTTCGCCTATTTCTTGTTTAGTAACAACTTTATCACCTTCTTTTACATAAACTTTAGAAAGGTTTTTGTAGTAAGTAATATAGTTACCATGACGAATTATAACTATAGGGTTTACATTTTTCATTCTAACAACATCTATAACTTCGCCATTAAAAATAGATCTTACTTTAGCATTTTTTTCGGTGGCAATTCTAACACCATTACTTTTAATGGTTAACGACCGATTAATAGGATGCGGTTGAGTACCATAGCGCACTTTTACAATACCCTTCTCAACTGGCCAACTCAGTTTCCCTTTGTTCGATTCAAAGTCTTTTGCCAAAGCTTTACCAGCTGGTGTTAAAGCAAATGTTTTTGAGCTTGAAGATTTTCCTGCCTTTTTATTAGATTTTGCAATAGCCGCTTTTATAATTTTGTCTATTTCTGCATCAATTCTATTTGCTTCACGCTGCCTTTTATTAATTTGAGACGTGTAAAGATTAATGTTATTTTTAATAGATTTCATTATAACTTCGTGCTGTTTGCGCTCGGTTTCTAATGACTTTTGAGTCACTTTATTTTCAGCTATTAGCTTTTGTTTGTCTTCTTTTTGCTTTAATAAATTGGCATTAATGTTTTGTAATTCCGCCGTTTTATCTTTTATAGTTTCCCCTTGTTGCTTTTGATGATTACTATATTGTTTAATGTATTGTAATCTTTTATAAGCTTGTTTAAAGTCGTTTGAAGATAACAAAAACATAATCCTGCTTTGTTGGTTTTTGCTTTTATAAGACTTAACAAGCATTGCTGCGTAATCTTCTTTTAATTGCTTTAATTCTGCACGAAGTTTGGTAATTTGTTTTTGATTCGAATTAATTTCTCTAGTAATTAAATTCGCTTGTTGGTTAGTAACTTTAATTAAGTTATTTAACACATTTATTTTATAATTAAAATCTTCAATTAATGACAATTGTGATTTTTCTTTTGACTTGTTTTCTAAGCGTAATTCATTAATTTTCTGTATTTCGCGTCGTAATTCTTGTCGTCGTGTTTCTAACTCTTTTTGCTTATTATTTTGCGATGACCCCAAAGCAAAACACAAACAAAACCCAAGTAGTATTAAAAATTTATATGTGTGTTTGTTGTTCAATGTTATAGCTTAATTTCTTTAAAACCAGAAGGTATTTTAAACGGAAAACGTAAGTCTTCATTTAACGATACGTTTTTAAATTCTAGCTTTATAATGGTTTCTTGGTTTGATTCAACAGCGTTAATTTTCACATGCTGTGGTAATGTTTGGCTACCAACTTTTTGATACGACAAATAATCAATCTGTAAAATCCTTTGCTCTTTTGGTTGTGATATTTGCTGCGATTTCACTTTAAAATGCGACGGATCTAATAAAAAGAAAATTTCAAATAAATCGCGTTGTTTTTTAGGTTGAAGCACATAAACATTATCATCAACACGCGACTTATAAGCATCGTCTTTTAAATTAAATAGCGCTTCACCTAGTAATAAATTTTCAACTTTTTTAAAGTCTAATTCCGTACCCAATAAGCCACTTAAATACTCGTAATTCCCTTCAAAATAAGTGTTATCTAACTTGTTATAAAAACTAACTTTTTCTGGGGTTACTTTTGCTCTTATAACAGAAAAAGTTGCACTTATCCATAATATTTCATCCTTTTTTGCTCTGAATGAAACCGCATGTGTTTGCTCTTTTTGATTTTGAAAATAGGTTATTTTAAGTTTAGCTTGCAGTGTTTTAAAACTTGCTGCTTGTTTTGCGTTTTCCTTTATTAATTGTCTTGTAGATAAGTTATAATTTGCTACACCAGCATTAATTGTTTTGCTTGATTTACAACTAACCGCAAGCAATGTAATAAGTAGAAAAACAATACAAGTATATCTATTCATTAATTTGAGGTTTCTATTTGTTTTGCCTTATCACTAAACGTTTTTGCCTTAGCTGTATTGTTTAATAAGGTATATGCTTTACTTAATTGATTATAAAAATCTGCCTCCATTTTAGTATCGTCAATAATAAAATCTAATCCAGATTCTAAAATTTCGACAGCTTTTTTAGATTGATTTAAAGCATTTAACGCCACTCCATTTATTAAATAAAATATAGGTTGAGATGGATACTTTTCTAAAGCATTTTTACTTTTTTCTGAAGCTAAATTATATTTTTTCAAATCAACATAAAGCAATAATACATTACGTAAAACTTGAAAGTTATCGACCTCTAAAGCCAAAGCATCTTCGTAATATTTTAAGGCCTTAATTTTATCGCCATTTTTTAAATAATACTGTCCTAACTCAACTAAAGTTTTACTATTATTACTATCGCCAACAAGCGAAGTGACTTCAACTAAATCTGCTTCGTATTCTGGATTATTACGAACAAAATTTACAAAATCTGATAATACTTTAAGTTTAGCATCTGGTTTTATTTGGTTGCTTTTTAAAACTATTTTCATAGATTCAATAGCATTTTCAGTATTATTATCATCTAAATAAAACTTGTATAAAGCTAAGTGAACCATTTGCGAATTCGGATTAATTTTAAGCAGCTCTTTCGCAGTCTCAAAAGCTTTATTCTTTTCGTTGTTTTCACTATATCGGAAAATAAGGGCTAAATAATTCGACTCTTTATCTGGATTATTCTCAACACGCGATTCTAGGTTTTTAATTTGGTCTTTTTTTCGTCCAGTTGCCTCGTAAATTTGATTGCGAAGCATGTCTCTAGCAACCGATATTCCAAACTCCAAATCTAGTTCGTCTAAAATTTTTAAAGCCTCATTATAATTTTTTGTGCGTACGTAAAGTGATGCTAAATCTTCTTTGTAATCTGGATGATATTTTACAAGCTGTTTAACTGTTTTTATGGCCTTATCATAATCATTCTGTTCGGCATAAAAGCCATATAATTCATCTAAAAACCACTCATTATCGGGTTCTTTTTTTATAGCATCTTTAAAAGCATCTTCGGCAGCACCAAAATTTTTAAGCTTGATATAGTTTTTCCCTAATTCGAAATATAAAACAGATACAGAATTATCTATTTCAATACATTTTAAAAGCACTTCAACTGATCGATCGTAATTCTCAATTCCTTTTTGTTTTAAGGCTTCGTAGAAAAACTCTTGAAATTTATCGTCAACATCTCCTAAATCGTCATCTGGTTTTTTATTAAAATCTACTTGGGCATAGTTTTCCTGTGGAAAGAAAACCATTCCGAAGAGTAAAAAGAGTATACAGATTTGTTTTTTCATAAGAAAGATGCTTCGACTGCGCTTAGCATGACATTGTGTTTTCAAATAGTATTCCAAAGTCTATTTTATGAGATTCCTGCCTGTGCAAGAATTTATTCCAAAACAGAATAATCGCCAATACTTATACTCGTAAAATCACCATCATATTTTACATGATTACCAATCATGGCGTTATCTAAATTAGCGTTATTAATAGTAGTATGGGTTTGAATTAAACTATTTTTAACGTTTGTGTTCTCAATAACGCTATCGTTTCCAATAGAAACAAATGGCCCAACTGTGCTATTTTTAAGCACTACATTTTCTCCAATAAAACATGGTTCAATAATATTTGAGTTATCTAACTTAGCTGATGAAGCTACCAATTGCTCGTCTCCATCTGCTTTTAAAAAACCTAACATACGTTGATTGGTTTCTATGGTTATAGCTTTGTTTCCACAATCCATCCACTCATCAACGGTACCAGTTTTAAATACTTTACCATCTGCCATCATGCGCTTAATACCATCGTTAATTTGGTATTCGCCCCCATTCATAACGTTTTCATCAAGAATTTCTTGTAGTTTTCCTTTTAAAACGGCAACATCTTTAAAGTAGTAAATACCTATTACGGCTTGATTGCTTACAAAAGTTTCAGGTTTTTCAACCAGCTCAACAATTTCATTATCTTCATTAAGTTTTACCACACCGTAAGCTTCAGGGTTTTCTACTTGCTTCGTCCAAATAACAGCATCGGCTTTGTTATCTAAATCAAATTCAGCTCTAATCAACGTATCTGCATATGCAATAACTGCTGATCCCGAAAGCGATGGTTTAGCACACATAATAGCATGTCCTGTACCTAAAGGCAAGTCTTGACGATATATAGATGCCTTGGCACCTAAACTTTCGGCTAAAGCTTCTAAACTCTTCACAACATCGTCTCCAAACCAAGCTGGATCACCTAAAACAAAAGCAATTTCTTCTATGGGTTGTTTTAAAACTTTTGCAATATCTTTTACTAATCGATGAACAATAGGTTGTCCTGCAACTGGAATTAATGGTTTTGGCACTGTTAAACTATGTGGGCGTAAACGAGAACCTCGTCCTGCCATGGGTACTATTATTTTCATCTTTATGCCTGCGTAGGCAGGTATCTTTTAGTTGTTGAACTTAACTTCTAATTCTACTATAATTTAAATTCCAATTGATACTCAAATCTGACCAACTTGGATTCATTTCTTCAATTAGTTTTATTTTCCAATCTCTTTTCCATTTTTTGAATTGTTTTTCTCTTTTTTCTGCTTCAATTCCTTTATCAAATTCTTCAAAATAAATCAATTTATCACAATTGTATTTTGCGGTAAACGATTTTGGATAAACTTTTAATTTATGTTCTTTTACTCTTTCATCTATATTATCTGTTACCCCTATGTATAAAACACCTTTAGGCTTATTTGTCATGATATAGACATACCAATGTTTCATCCATTTTAATTATGAGATTCCTGCCTTCGCAGGAATTTATTTGGTTCCAGTGCTTCCAAAACCACCTTCACCACGAGAGGTTTCAGATAATTCATTTACCTCGACCCATTCAGCACGTTCATGTTTTGCGATTACTAATTGTGCAATACGCTCGCCTTTATTAATAACAAAGTCTTCATTTGAAAGATTAACCAAAATCACGCCTATTTCGCCTCTATAATCGGCATCAATAGTTCCTGGAGCATTTAAAACGGTAACTCCTTTTTTAGCTGCTAATCCACTACGGGGCCTAACTTGTGCTTCAATTCCTATTGGTAATTCAATAAAAAGACCTGTTTTTACAATTGTTCTTTCTAAAGGTTTTAAAGTTATAGATTCTGAAATATTTGCTCGCAAATCCATTCCTGCTGATGCTACAGTTTCGTAATGCGGTAAATCGTGAGTAGATTTATTGATTATTTTAATTTGCATATTAACTTTTAATTTGAAATTCTATTTTTTTTCAATATTAGTTTTAATTCCTTTCGTTCCAAAAAAGCAACTATTACCACAAAGAGTAACAAAAATACAGTTCCTAATAAAATATTTCTATCTAAATGATAATAAGTTATGAAACTTAATGATGTACTTACTATAAGATAAATTGCAATTCGACTTAAATCATAAGGTACCGGATAATACTTTCTACCTAATATATATGAAATTAGCATCATTAAACTATAAGCAATAAGTGTTGCATAAGCACAAGCCATAAAACCTATTTTAGGAATAAATATGATATTAAATCCAATAGTAATCGCTGCCCCAATAAGCGAAATATACATTCCGAAACGCGTACGGTCTGTAAGCTTATACCAAATTGAAAGGTTATGATAAATACCTAAGCAAAGATTAGCTAACAAAACAATTGGTACTATATCTAAAGCCAATAAATAGCTTTCTTTTTTTATAAAAATCGGTCTTAACAAATCTATATATATCACAACAAACATTAAACCCAAAGCACCAACAATGGTAAAATATTTTAAAATAGTTGCATAGGTTTGTGTTGCATTTTCTTTATCGGAATGATTAAAGAAAAACGGTTCTGCTCCCATTCGAAAGGCTTGAATAAATAAAGTCATAAACACAGCTAATTTGTAACATGCGCTATATGCTCCATTAACAAACTCGCCTTCAAGTTGTGGTAACAACCATTTATCTAAATTTTCATTGATTACAAAAGCTAATCCTGCAATCATGATAGGCCAGCCGTAGCTTAAAAATTGTTTTAAAATTTTAAATTCAAAATTTAGTTTAGCTTTAAAGAAATAAGGCAATACTAAAATTAAAACGAATGCACTAGCAATAAGGTTTGCTATAAATATGTACTCTACATTGTTTTCAACATTAAATAATGATCTCAATCCTTCTGATCCATAGGTTGTAGATAGTAGGAGCACATTTAAAAGCACCATAATAAAAACATTAATCAATTTGATTGATGCAAATTTTATTGGTCTTCCCGTGACTCTTAAATAAGCAAATGGGATTACAATTAAGGTGTCAATAAGTGTAATACCAACAAGAAGTGAATAGAAATCCGTATTGATTCTTAACGCTTCTGAAATTGGAACTCTAAATAAAAATAGTAATATTCCAAAAATAAAAGTACTAACAACAATGGTTATCATTGCTGTAGACAAAACTCTATCTTTATCTTTGTTTTTACTAAAAAATCTAAAAAAAGATGTTTCCATTCCATAAGTAAGAATGACATTAAAAAAGGCTGCAACTACGTAAAATTCTGTGTTTTCAGAATAGCCTTCATTAGGAAGCACATCTGTATGCAAACGCACTAAAAGAAAGTTAATCAGTCTAGGCAATACAATAGCCAAACCATAGATAACTGTATCTTTAAAGAAAGTTTTTAGTACGCTCAAAGGATATATTTTGTTCTGCTAAAAATACGTTTTTAGCTAACGTAAACCAAAGATAAGTTATTGCTTTATTAGGTCTCACAGTTAGCTAATGCTTAGGTTTCTTTAAAAGAATATTTGAGATTTTAAAATACTTAAGTGTATTTCCTTGTTTGTAGCTAATAACACATTCGTTGTCTTCTAATTTAAAAGGTACTTTTTTAGGAAGTTCGGGTACTTCATTACCATATTCTGCATATGGGTCGCTACTCATTATAATATCCTTTTTTTGATTTGTAGCGGCTTTGAAACGACCTATAAAAAGTGGTTTTTTAGAAGCTTCTAATTTAGCTTGTTGCCCTTTAAAATAAACACTATCTAATATTATGCTATTAGGATTTGATGTTACAGGAATAAATAAATTAAATCTAGAATCGCCGCCCTTTACATCTTCTATCAAATGTTGATAATATACTTCTCCAATTATAAAAGGCACAGCATTTTGAAGTTTTTTAGTTGTTGAACACTTAGAAAAACTAATCATAACTAAAAGCATTAATAATGTGTTCGATATGTTTTTAATAGTTTTCATTTCAATATAATTGAATATTATAAAGATATTATTTGCAAAATGGATGCCATAAAAAAAGCCTCACGAAATGTGAGGCTTTATATCTATTAAAAAT
>NZ_CAXIBN010000113.1:0-10552 GCF_964021735.1 uncultured Wocania sp.
AAAGAAATTTATTTTCCAGGAAAATCAGCTTTACGCTTTTCTAAAAAAGCGGTCGTGCCTTCAGCAAAATCTTCAGTATCAAAACAGTTGCCAAATTCAGAAACCTCAACCTCAAAACCATTTACACCATCTTTAAAATTCGCATTAATGGCTTTAATGGCTGCACTTATTGCCACTGAAGAATTTCGTGTTATTTTACCTGCTAATTTTTCGCAAAATGGAATTAATTCTGCTTGAGTAGTTACGTGGTTTATTAAGCCGTAATTTAGTGCTTGATTGGCATCAATCATGCCTGCTGTTATAATCAATTCCATAGCACGTCCTTTACCAATTAATTGCGGTAAACGCTGTGTACCACCATACCCCGGAATAACACCTAGCGACACTTCTGGTAAGCCCATTTTTGCATTATCACTAGCTACTCTAAAATGGCAAGACATAGCTAATTCTAAGCCTCCGCCTAATGCAAATCCATTAACTGCCGCAATGGTTGGTGTTGATAAATTTTCAATAAAACTGAACAATAATTCTTGTCCTTTTTTAGCTAATTTTTTTCCTTTTTTTGAGTCGAAATTAGCAAACTCCGAAATATCTGCTCCAGCAACAAAGGCTTTTTCGCCACTTCCTGTTACAATAATAACTTTGGTATTTTTGTCGTTGTCCGCACTTTTTAAAGCCTCATGTAAATCCTTAATGGTTGCTTTGTTTAAAGCATTTAATTTTGTTGGCCGATTTATAGTTATGGTTGTAATGTTGTTTTGAAATGATGATAAAATGTTTTCGTAATTCATGATTTATGTTTTGTAGATAACAGATTTATTCTCTTGGAAAAGACACCTTAAACGTGGTTCCTTTATCTTTTTCTGATACAAATGTAATGCTACCTTTATAGGTTTCTACTATATTTTTTACCATAGCTAAACCAAGTCCCATACCGCTTGTTTTTGTGGTAAATTTAGGTTCGAAAACCATTGGTTTATTTTCCTCTGAAATACCTTTTCCGTTATCTGAAACAATAATATTTACATGATTGTTTTCTGAAGTTACTTGAACAATAACACTTGGGTGTTCCTTATTTTCTGGAATGGATTGAATACCATTTTTTACTAAATTAGTGACCACTCTAACAAGTTGTGTCCTGTCTAATTTAGCAATAATTTTTTCTTCTTCGGTTTGAAAATGAATATAATCTTCATTAAAAATATCTAAAGCTAGCTTAACAATGCTAACCACATTTAAAGTTTCATTTTGTTGCGCAGGCATTTTTGCAAAATTTGAAAATGCTGATGCAATAGAACTCATAGTGTCTATTTGCTGAATTAAGGTTTTACTGTATTCGTCAACTTTTTTATGAATATTTTCGTCTTCTGGATTAAACTTTCGTTGAAAATTTTGAACCGTTAAACGCATGGGTGTTAACGGGTTTTTAATTTCGTGAGCTACTTGTTTTGCCATTTCTCTCCAAGCTTGTTCTCGCTCGCTTTTTGCTAACTGCACCGCACTATCCTCTAGTTCATCTATCATGCTATTATAAGATTTAACCAAGGTTGAAATTTCTTCACTGGTTTCGTCTATATCAATTTTTTCATTTCGCTTTTCTAATCGCGTCGCATTAATTTTATCACTAATGGTTTTAAGCGATTTTGTAATATACTTTGATAATAAAAATGCAACTCCAATTGCCATAAGCAAGACAAATAAATATGCATACATAATACGTCCTAAAAACTCGTTAAGTTCTTTTGAAAGAAAATCATCGTTCTCTAAATACGGGAAATTTAATATAGCTAAAGGTTTCGATTTTTTGTCGATTATATAAGTGTATAAGGACTGAAATGTTTCTCCGTTTTCTTCATGATAATCTATATATCGATGCTCAGGAGTTTGAGATATACTATTAAGTTGAACGCTATTGGCTATACTGTTTAAAGTTTCAACATCAATACATTTTTCTTTTAGGCTAGGCTGTAAATTAGCTTTTGAAGAAATTAAAAGCACCCCTTCTAAGTCGTATAAATTTATTTGTAATCGATGTATTTCTCCAATATTTGCTATTTCTTCTTTAAAAATTAATGGAATATTTTCTGTTTTAACTTCCCATGTGTTTTGCCTGCCATTTAAAACTTTATTTATATGCGCTTTTATACTTTGCTCTTTACGTTCTAATCGTTGTTTATGGTAATCATTAGTCTCTTCTCTGTATTGGTATATGGCTATGGCTGCAATTAATATAGATGCCAATAATACCAAGAGTATCATGGTTAAAAAAATACGCGTCCTTAAAGAGAGTTTTTTAAGTTTCATTAGAGATTTTGCAATGGCATAAATATAGCAATAATCAAACCAAAAACACTTGATGTAAAATCTAAAAAAATAAAGCACCAAATTCTAATAAATACTTTTTGGAATTTAGTATTTGAGATTTGATGTTTTTATTTTTTTAAGCTTCTGGGTTTTTATCTCTGATGTTTTTATAAAGTTTAAATCCGAGCATAATTAATACACCCAAAATAATGATGCCGACTACTCCAAACATCCAACTTATAGCACTTTTTAAGATGACTAGAAAGATGACTGCAAAGAGAATAAAGGTGGCTCCTTCGTTCCAGATACGCATAAAACTTGATGTTTTTTTAACTACATCGCTCTGTAATTGCTTAAAATATTGATGGGTTTTTAGGTGATAAATGATGAGTAGTAAAACAAAAGTTAGTTTAACATGCATCCATGGTTGTTGTAGTAACGCTGGGTTTAAAACAAACAAGATGACGCCAAAAAATGTTGCTAAAATTGCAGATGGCCAGGTAATAATATGCCAGAGTCTTTTTGCCATGAGCTTTAACTGTTTACCTAAAATTTCTTTATCTGGCGATGATTTATGGAAGGCTTCTATTTGATAAACAAATAAGCGCGGAATATAAAATAACCCAGCAAACCAGGTAATTATAAAAATAAGGTGTAGTGCTTTTATATAAAAATAGTACTCCATAATTTAAACTGTTTCTACTTTTGTGCTAGCCCATTTATTAATCCAATTCGATAGCAAATTAACAAACGCTTCGTCATCATTTAAACACGGAATTGTGGTAAAATTTTCGCCTCCCATTTCATGAAAAATTTCTTGTCCTTCCATGGCAATTTCTTCCAAAGTTTCTAAACAATCACTCACAAAAGCTGGTGTTACAATAGCCATGTTTTTTATGCCTTGTTTTCCTAAGCGCTCAATGGTTCTATCGGTATAAGGTTGTAACCACGGGTCGAAGCCTAAACGCGATTGAAAGGATGTTGAATAGGTGTTTTCCTTTAATTGAAGTTTTTCGGCTACCAATCTTGTTACTTCTAAACATTGATGTCTGTAGCAAAACTCGTGTGCTTTACTTGGGGTTACGCAACAGCTACCATCTATTTTGCAATGCGATTTTGTAACATCGCTTTTACGAATATGACGTTCTGGAACACCATGATATGAGAATAGTAAATGCTCGTAGTTTTTATTTTTTAGATGTTGCTTTATTGAATTTGAAAGCACCTCAATATAATCTGGTTTATTATAAAACGCTGGCACAGATTCAATAGTGACATTAGGAAAATGTTGCTGACGAAGTTCATCGGCTAATACCGTAATCGTTTCGGTTGTTGCCATAGCAAACTGCGGATATAATGGAAAAAGCAAAACCTTATCTACACCTTTATTAACTAATTCTTGAAGTCCTTTTTTAATGGTCATGCTACCGTAACGCATCGCTAAAGCAACAGGAACATCAACTCGTTTCTGAATTTTATTTTGTAATCTTTCAGATAATACAATAAGTGGAGAGCCTTCTTCCCACCATATTTTTTTATAAGCAGCTGCAGATTGTTTTGGTCTTGTATTTAATATAATACCTTTAACCAAAGCTGTTCTTGCAACAAGCGGGATATCGATAACACGCTCGTCCATTAAAAATTCGCCTAAATACTTTTTTACATCTTTTGGTTCTGGGCTATCTGGAGACCCTAGGTTTACTAGTAATATTCCTTTCATTTAAATTTTATTATGTCTGAGACATCAAATATTTTTTGGGTGTTGTGCCGTATTTCTTTTTAAAAGCAGCTATAAAATGGCTTGATGTGCTGTAGCCTACTTTATGCCCAACCTCATTTACATTATGGTCACCGGCTTCCAATAATTTTCTGGCTACCTCCATTTTGTAGTCAAATAAAAAACTAAATACCGAATCGCCATAAATTTGCTTAAAACCTTCTTTTAGTTTTTTTAAATTCAATCCTATTTCATCAGCAAGTTCTTGTAAACTTGGTGGTTCTGACATTCTTGAAATAATAATATCTTTTGCTTTTCGTATTTTAATAACGTTAGTTTCATCAACTAAAAACGGGCATTGCTCAATATTTGCATCTTCACTTCTATTAAAGTACAAACTTAACAACTCGTATGCTTTTCCTTTAAAATAAAGACTTTTTATAGATTGGTTGAGGTTAAAACTGATTAACTGATTTAAAACAATGGCCATAGATGGTGAAATAACACCGTCTTTATAATACTTTTTATCCCTATTATCTTCATTTAAAAATGAAATATAATCGGCTTCTTGAGAGAATAACCCATGAAATTTTTTAATGGATATTAATAAAGACACCATCCAAGAATTAGGATTCACTTCTAAATTAATGGGCAAATCGCGTTGCGGATTGTATAATAACAATGAATTTTCTTCTTGAATATTTAAAGCATATCTGCCTTCGTTAAAAATAAATTTACTTAATCCTTTTACACAAAAATGAAATTGAATATAATCGCTATCTATATCTCTTGCAACATGTTGAACATGATTATCGTCATTTTTATATGTAAAAACTAAAAAGCCACTATCTACTTGAGTTTCGTTAAACGACCTTTTAGCGACATTTTTTTTTGCAATTTCTTCGTTATTCATTATCTTTTATTTAGATTCATTCTAAACTACCAAGATTAAATCCATTGATACGACTACAAAAGTATGACATTTATCATATAATAATAAAAAAAGAGCTTAAAAAACCACAAACGATATTAAAAGTTCTTTCAGCGTTGTTTTTTTTCTAAACATCCCTATACATTTGCTAACGAAATTACAAAATACTAATGCAGAAATACAATATATCTAGAAGTAACTACTTTTATGCTATTGGTTTAAGCTATAAAAAAGCTGATGCCGACATTAGAGGGCACTTTAGTTTAGACGAAGATTCTAAATTAGCTTTAATGAATCAAGCCAAAAAAAATGATATTGAAAGCTTGGTGGTAACTTCTACATGTAACAGAACAGAAATTTACGGTTTTGCACAACACCCTTTTCAGTTAATTCAATTACTTTGCGATAATACTAGAGGTACGGTTGAAGAGTTTCAAAAGGTAGCTTACGTTTATAAAAATAAAGACGCCATTGCGCATATGTTTCGTGTAGGTTCTGGTTTAGATAGTCAAATTTTAGGCGATTTCGAAATCATTAGTCAGCTTAAAAAAAGCGCGAAACTTTCAAGAGAATTTGGGTTGCTAAATCATTTTTCTGAGCGTTTGGTAAATGCAGTAATTCAAGCAAGTAAGCGCATTAAAACAGAAACCGATATATCATCAGGTGCTACATCTGTTTCTTTTGCTTCAGTACAATACATCCTCAATACTATAGAAGATGTTTCAAATAAAAATATTTTACTTTTTGGCACAGGTAAAATAGGAAGGAACACATGCGAAAATTTGGTTAAACATACCAAAAATGAACAAATTACTTTAATTAACAGAACTAAAAATAAAGCAGAACAAATTGCTGGAAAATTTAATTTGGTGGTTAAAGATTATGCCAATTTACAAGAAGAGATTAATGCGTCTAATATACTAATTGTTGCCACTGGTGCACAACGACCAACAATTGACAAACACCTTATTAATACTAATAAACCGCTTTTAATTTTAGATTTGTCGATTCCTAAAAATGTAGATGAAAACGTAAACGAATTAGAAAATGTATCGTTGGTGCATTTAGATCATTTATCTAAACTTACCGATCAAACTTTAGAGGAAAGGAAAAAACATATTCCTTTAGCAGAATCTATAATTGAAGATGTAAATACCGAATTTAATGATTGGTTAGAAACCAGAAAATTTGCACCAACAATTAAAGCTTTAAAACTTAAATTAAACGATTTTAAAGTTGCTGAGTTAGATACACAACGCAAAAAATTATCAGACTTTAACGAGCAGCAAGCTGAAATAATTAGCAACAATATCATTCAAAAAATCACCAATCACTTTGCGCATCATTTAAAAGATGACAACATTTCTACAGACGAAAGTCTCGAACTTATTAAAAAAGTATTTCAGTTAGAACCTTCCACAAAAAATGTCTAAAACCATAAGAATTGGTACACGCGATAGTGAATTAGCACTATGGCAAGCCAACATAGTAAAAAAATTGCTTGAAGAAGCAGGTCATAAAACAGAACTCATTCCTGTAAAATCTACGGGCGATTTAGTTTTAGATAAACCACTTTACGAATTAGGTATTACAGGTATTTTTACCCGAACTTTAGATATTGCGATGTTAAATCATGACATCGATATTGCAGTACATTCATTAAAAGATGTGCCAACAGTTTTACCAAAAGGCATTATACAAGCTGCTGTTTTAAAACGTGGTAACGTAAATGATACCCTTGTTTTTAAAGATAATGAAGAGTTTTTAAGTGCTAAAGAAGCTGTTATTGCAACTGGTAGCTTACGCCGAAGAGCACAATGGCTAAATCGCTTTCCAACACATACTATTACAGATTTACGTGGTAATGTAAATTCGCGTTTACAAAAACTTGAAGATAACAAAAATTGGAATGGAGCTATTTTCGCCGCAGCTGGAATTGGCAGAATAGGTATTAGACCAGAAGAAGCTATTAATCTTGATTGGATGATTCCTGCGCCAGCACAAGGTGCTATTATGATTACTGCTTTGGAAGAAGATGACTTTGTAAAAGAAGCATGTGCTGAACTAAACCATGAAGAAACTGACATTTGTACAACTATTGAACGTGAGTTTTTAAATAAACTTGAAGGTGGCTGTACAGCACCTATTGGAGCTCTTGCTTATATTAAAAATGAAGAAGTAAACTTTAAAGGAGTATTGTTAAGTGAAAATGGCTCAAAACGAATAGACGTTACGCGTGTTAAAAAATTAGGCGAACATAACGATATAGCACAATTTTGTGCTGATTTTATTATTGAACGCGGCGGAAAACGTTTAATGGATACTATTAAAAATTTCAATAAAAAAACGAATGTATATTCTACAAAATCATTTACCGAGAGTCAGCGTTTATTATTTCATGAAAAAATAAAAGTAGAAAGTAGCGATTTTATAAAAACAAGTTTAAATAGAATTCATCCTAGATTCTTAAAAAACGAAATAAAAAACGTTATAATTACTAGTAAAAATGCAGTTGAATCGTTAATCACCAATTATTCAGCAATCGAATTGCAATTCAAAAATATTTACTGTGTTGGTCGTCGAACAAAACGATTAGTTGAAAATAGAATAGGTAAGGTTACTCATTCAGAAAAGAATGCAAAAAAACTTGCAGAATATTTGGTAGAATATATGGATGGTACAGAAGTGACTTACTTTTGTAGCGATATAAGATTAGATGCTTTACCAAATATTTTAGAAGACAATCACATAAAGGTAAATGAAATTGAGGCTTACCAAACTAAATATGATGGTGTAAAAGTTGATGATTCTGTTGAAGCAGTTATGTTTTACAGTCCATCAACCGTTGAAAGTTTTGTACGCAGTAACAAAGGTGAAATTATTGCTTTTTGTATTGGCGAGACTACGGCTAAAGAAGCTAGTAAGCATTTTAAAGATGTTAGAATTGCGAAAGTTCCGACTGTAGAGAGTGTGATTGAATTAGTTAATGAATATTATGTATAAGAGTTGCTCGCATTGTTTGGTTATGTGTTATTTTCCCTTTTAAATAAATTCGATGAATTTCTTTAATTAATTATGAAATTAAGAAATATAAACTTAAGAGCAATCTATAAAGGATTAATTTTATTTATCATTAGTCTTTTCGTTGTATCACTTAGTTTAAAAACAGGTATGTTTTGGGATAATGTCCTTTTCGGGTCTGAAATGGGAAACCCCTTATTTCAAAATGGGATTTTTAAATGGAACTCTATCCCTCTTAACTCAGACGCTGGACATCCTCCATTTCTTGCGACTTTATTGGCGACAGGATGGACATTATTTGGCAAATCACTAACTACCTCTCATTTGATAATGTTTCCGTTTGTTTTTGGACTATTATGGCAACTATCTTGTTTTGTTGATTTTTTCGTAAAAGAAAAAACTCTAAAAATTTGGGCTTTTATATTAGTCATTTCAGACCCAACGTTGTTGTCTCAATTTGTTTTGGTAAACCCTGAAATAATACAGCTGTTCTTCTTTTTTCTAGCATTAAACGCAATATTAAGAAATAATATTTATCTAAAAATTATAGGGCTTGCTTTTTTAGGAATAGTAACATATAGAGGTATGATGCTTTGTGGAGGAATATTTATTATTGATGTTTTAATTCATACATTAATAAAAAAAAGAAAAATTATAACTTTTTTTTCAAAAAGGGTATTTTTAACTTATTCAATAGCTGCCATACCTGCTTGCCTGTATCTCATTTGGAGAATTATTAATAAAGGTTGGATAATTTCACATCCATTAGAGATATGGGGTAACGCATGGGAATTCTCTTCAATTCAAGATTTCTTAATAAACTTTGGAAGAAATATACTAGTATTGGGGCATCAATTTACTGATTTTGGGAGAATTATTTTAACGCTATTCATACTTATAACTTTTTATATTAAGAGAAAACAAATAGATTGGAAAAAATATAATTACTTGTTGGTTATCGCTATTTTTTCAACAATTGTAATTTATTTTACCAGTCTGTTAATTAAAAATACTATGGGACATAGGTACTATATAACATCCTACCTTTCGCTTGGGCTATTATCCTTTTTACTTATTAAAGAATACAGAATGAAGAAATTTGTATATATTGGTTTATTAGCTAGTTTGCTACTAGGAAATTTAGTTGTCTATTCTGATTCCTTTGCACAGGGCTGGGATTCCTCTTTAGCACATTTACCTTACTGGGAGCTACGTAAAAAAGGTATTGAATATATGGACGAAAACGAATTACCTATTAAAGAAACAGCCTCTTTTTTTCCAAACTCCACTTCAATAGATAATATTGACTTAAATGGAGACATGCGCTCTTTTATCAAGTTTACTGGAAAAGAAAAATTTGTTTTCTATTCTAATGTATATAATTTAAGTGATTATAATCTTGAAATTTTAGATAAAGATTACTCCACCATCAAGTCATATACAAAACGCAACGTTAGGGTTCAATTAATGAAAAGAAATAGTAATAGCTCACAAGATGAATAAACCCCATAAAAACGGAGGTTATTCAAACTAAAATCTCAAAACAATTAATTATTAACTACCATGTTAAAAAACGATTTATTTTTAAGAGCCTTAAAAGGAGAAACCGTAAACCGTCCACCAGTATGGATGATGCGTCAAGCAGGACGCTATTTACCAGAATTTATGGCTATCAAAGAAAAGTATGACTTCTTTACACGTTGCCAAACGCCAGAGCTAGCAAGTGAAATTACCGTACAACCCATCCGCAGATATGGAATGGACGCTGCTATTTTATTTTCTGATATTTTGGTAATACCACAGGCTATGAATATTGAGGTGCAAATGAAACCTAATTTTGGTCCGTATTTACCAAACCCTGTACGCTCTCAAAAAGATGTTGATAACGTAATTGTTCCAGACGTAAAAGAAAGTCTTAGCTATGTTTACAAAGCTATAAAAGCAACCAAAGAAAAACTTAATGATGAAATTCCATTAATAGGTTTTGCTGGTTCTCCGTGGACCATTCTATGCTATTGTGTACAAGGACAAGGCAGTAAAAATTTTGATAAAGCCAAAGAGTTTTGCTTTACAAACCCTATAGCAGCACATCAATTATTACAAAAAATCACAGATACAACCATTGCATATTTAAAGGAGAAAGTGAAAGCAGGATGTAATGCTGTTCAAGTATTCGATTCTTGGGGAGGCATGCTCTCGCCTGTCGATTATCAAGAATTTTCATGGCAATATATCCAACAAATTATAGACGCTTTAAAAGACGACGCACCAGTAATTGCCTTTGGTAAAGGCTGTTGGTTTGCACTCGGCGATATGGCAAAATCTGGCGCTTCTGCTTTAGGTGTCGATTGGACGTGTTCTCCAAGAAATGCACGTTATTTAACAGGTGGAAACATCACGCTTCAAGGCAATTTCGACCCAACTCGTCTGTTTTCTCCACCTTCAGAAATCAAAAAAATGGTACACCAAATGATTAACGAATTTGGTAAAGACAAATATATTGTAAACCTTGGTCACGGTATTTTACCAAATATTCCGTTAGATCATGCCAAAGCGTTTATTGATGCGGTAAAAGAATA
>NZ_CAXIBN010000114.1:0-10508 GCF_964021735.1 uncultured Wocania sp.
TTAAAATGTTCAATTTCGTAATTGTAGCCAATGGTTTTGTAATTAAAATCGATAGTTTTTTCTTCACCATTTGCTTCAATTATACTAATTGTAGTTGGACAATGAAATTGTGTATTAATTTTAATAGTGCCTTTTTCGCAATAAAAAATGGCTTCGGTTGGCGTGTCTTCTATAAAAGAGCTTTCTAAAAAAGCCTTAATATTTTGGTTGTAATTAAACTCAATTTCACAAGTAGAATCCACACCAGTTTCTGTAATTGTCGCTTTGGCTTCAATTGTATTTGGATTTCCTAGAGTAGACAATGCCGTAAAAATAGGATAGATTCCTATATCTAACAAACTACCACCACCTAGCGATTTCTCCCATACTCGAGAGGTTTTACTATGGTTAGATTTAAAACCAAAATCGGCTTCTAATTTTAGAATATTTCCGTAAGTTTTGTCTTCCAGTCTTTTTAAAACAAATTGATAATGTGGTAAAAAGTAAGTCCAAAGCGCTTCCATTAGGAGTACCTTTTTTTCTTTAGCTTTTGCTATCATAGCATCAACTTCTTTGGTATTCATTGCAAAAGGTTTTTCGCATAAAACAGCAATGTCATTTTCTAAACATAAAAGCGTATTTTCTTTATGAAAAACATGAGGTGTAGCTATGTATACAGCATCAATATTAGGATCTTCTGCTAAATCTTCATAACACCCATAAGCGTTACTAGCATTGTATTGTTGAGCAAATTCGTTTGCTTTTGCTGAAGAGCGCGAAGCTACCGCATAAAGGTTAGCGTTTTCAACAGTTAATAAATCTTTTGCAAATTTATGGGCAATGTTACCCAAACCAATAATACCCCAATTAATGGTTTTATTAGGCGCTGATTCTGTCATTATTTTTTTGTGAAAATTGAATTAATATTGCAATTAAAATAACTAAAATACAACCAAAAAGATTAAGCCATAAGTAAGGCATCCAATCAAACCACCAGCCAATAATAACTATAATTTGAGTAATTAGTGCAGCTGCGAAAACAGCATTAGCTTTAATAAATTTAAAGAAAAATGCTAAAAGAAAAATACCTAATACATTACCATAAAATATAGAGCCAATAATGTTAACCAATTGTATTAAATTTTCAGCAAGATTAGCAAAACAAGCAATAATTATAGCCATGATTCCCCAGAGTAGAGTAAACATTTTTGTGGCTTTAACCATGTGTTTTTCGTCTTTTTTCTCTTTAAGATTTCGTCCATATAAATCGATAGAGGTAATAGTAGCAAGTGCATTTATCTCTGATGCTGTTGAGGACATTGCAGCAGAAAGTATAACCGCCAATAATAAACCAATTAAACCTTTTGGTAGATATTTAAGAATAAAAGTAATAAACATATAATCCCTATCGTTGGTTTGGGTATCTTTTGCAGATTCTTTATACCAAGTGTTCAATTCTTCTTTTTTCTCTTTGTAAGCATCACTGTTTTTATTGTTTTCTAAGGCTAATAATTCGGTGTTTAGTTTATCATATTTACTGGCATAAGCGGTATCAATGGCACGTTTTATTAAATATTTTGATTCTAATCGATGTGTTTTTTCAATACTATCTAAAACGAATAAATCTTGTCGTAATTTATCATCATCATTTTTGGAAAGCTGAATACTTAAAGCTTTCTTTTCATTAAAAAGGTTGTTTTGTTTTCCTTGAAGATTTTGATATTGTTGTGAGTACTCCGATGCCAAAACTTTTTTAGTTGAAGCATCAATAAAATTTAGTGGAGCAGGATTAAATTGATAAAACACAAATACCATAACACCAACCAATAAAATAAAGAACTGCATAGGTACTTTTAGCAGACCATTAAAAATCATTCCCATTTGCATTTCTTTCATCGATTTCCCTGAAAGATACCGTTGTACTTGACTTTGATCAGTTCCAAAATAGGCAAGAGCAAGAAATGTTCCACCTATTAATCCAGACCAAACCGTGTATCTGTTTTCTAAATCAAACGAAAAATCTAAAACTTCCATTCGTCCGCTTGCCCCAGCAATATCTAAAGCTTTAGTAAACGAAACGTCATCTGGGATTAAATTTAAAATAATAAACAATGCAGCTAGCATGCCAGCAAAAATGACAAACATTTGTTGTTTTTGGGTAACTGTTACTGCTTTTGTACCACCAGATACAGTATATATTATAACAAGAACTCCAATAGCTATATTAAGGTAAGTAATGTTCCAACCTAAAACAACCGATAAAATTATGGCAGGAGCAAAAATGGTAATTCCTGCTGCTAAACCTCGTTGAATTAAAAACAAAATGGCTGTAAGACTTCTGGTTTTTAAATCGAATCTGTTTTCTAAAAATTCGTAGGCTGTATATACTTTTAGGCGATGATATAAAGGAATAAAAACTAAACATATAATAACCATGGCTATAGGCAAACCAAAGTAAAACTGTACAAACCCCATACCATCTGAAAACGCTTGACCAGTTGTTGATAAAAACGTAATAGCACTAGCTTGTGTTGCCATAACCGACAAGCCAATGGTCCACCATTTTGTAGTGTTACCGCCTTTTATGTAATCTTGTGCGCTTTTTCTACCTCTGGTTTTCCATGTGCCATAGCCCACTATAGTAAGAAGAGTAACTATTAAGACAACCCAATCTATCCAATTTAATGTTTGCATGTTAAAAAGCTTTCATGATTAGGTAAAATGCTAAAATATAAATGGCATTAGCAATTAAAACAATAGAATAGAGTTTAAGCCAAGGTTGTTTTTCTGGTTTGTCTTCGGTCATATTTAATCGTTTAGTTTAGCTTCTAATTTTAAATCTTCTTTTCCTATGGAAAGCATATTAGCGAATAATCGGTACGCACCAGAAACGCCTTCTGGGAATTCTCTAAAAAAGCTAAGTCCGGTATATATGTAATGTCCTTTGCCGTATTTGGCAACTAATAAGCTGCCGTTTTTCGGTGTTTCTCCTTTATCGTTCATTGATAAAATAGGCGTGAAGTCGTCAGACCATTCACTAGGAAAATATAAACCACGTTCTTGTGTCCAGCCTTCAAAATCTTTTTGGGTAATTTTATTTGGGTAGTTAAGAATAGGATGCTCAGGGCTTAAAAACCGAACTTCGGCATGTTCGTTTGTCACCCTGTCTCTTGATAATTTTAAATCGTAAGGTGCTAAATTGTCAACTTTAATTCCGCGACTGGTGTTATATTGTACAATCATGTTGCCACCATTTTTAACAAAATCAAACAATTGTTTTTGTTTAAATTGCAAATCATCAAGTATATTATAAGCTCTAATACCTACTACTATCGCATCAAATCTACTAAGCATTTCAGCATTAATATCTTCTGGTTTTATGGTTAACACGTTATAACCAATTTGCTGCAAACTCTCTGGAACCACATCGCCAGCACCTTGAATATAACCAATATTTTCGCCTTTCTTTTTAATGTTTAGGCGTACAATTTTACTTTCGCTTGGTAATAAAACGGTTTGAAACGGAATGTGATCATAGTCAATTTCAATAAGTTCTTTGGTATATAAATTTTCATTAATCGTAACGATTGGACCGATGTAGCCTTCGCTTTCATTTTTAGGTGGAATAACGGTAAAAACAAGACTTTGTTCTTCTCCTTTGTGTTTTATATTGACTTTTTGATTTTTCGGATAAACACTCCAATCGTTTGGATGACAAACTTCAGCAAAACCTTCAAGATTATCTCGTCCTGCTTTTACGATAACAGTAATATCGCGTTGTTTGTCGCTATCTAAAATGATGACTTTCTCTGTAATTTTAGCCGATGCTTCAGGAATCACTTCAAAAGGTTTATACAATTCGCCTTTTTCTGGTTTTGAATAACGATGAATTATTGGTTTTGTGATAGTTAAAGGAACATTGTTAATCATAAGATTAAAATCAATATTATAAAGTCGAGGTGTTTCAGGTAAACCTATTAACTTAGTATTGTTAACCTTATACATACCCAAAGTTCCTTTTTCGCTTAACCAATACGGTGTTGTGGGATTTTCGTTATTACTAATTTTTACAGTTTCTTTAAAATCGTATTTAATATTGTTTTTTAGTGCTATGTTTTTTGAAATATTCAAATCATTTGCATTGTTTAAACTTACTAAGTTTATTGTGAGATTGCTGCGGTTTAAAACTTCAATATTTATATTAATTTTTTCGTTTGGAGTTGCCCAATTTGTGTCTGCTGAAACTTCTAAATATAAACCAGCACACATTTCAATAATACTTTTGAGTTCTTTAGTTTTTTGAGTTTTCCAATGTTTGCTTTCAATATTTTGTAACAGTTTGTAAGCTTCTAGTAATTGCGGTATATGTTGCGATGGATTTTTAAAGTTGAAATTGTTTTCTACTTCATATAAAATATCCCCAATGGCTTTACCTCCTTTTATACGGTTCCACGACGTGTTAATACCTGCGAAAATATTTTTGTTATCGGTTAATGGATCTCCTTTTAAAAATTCAATGTATTCTTGCTGCGTACCACGTTGTGATAAACGCCCGAAACCTTGACATAAATGCTGACTACTTGCTAATGAAGCTACCTCGTTATTTGACAAGCCTTTAAGCGGATAGTAAGTACCAATATCAAAATTTATCATATTGCTTTTATCTGCGTTTTTAAATTTTTTTTGACTTCCGTAAAACCACCAGCTAGTATTAAAAAATAAGCGTTTTGGTTGCCACAGGCTAGTCTGTTTTAGTTGATTTACGTAAGCAGATTTATCATTAGCCAAATCGAAGGCCTCCATACTTAACATAGCAGAACTTGTATGATGCCCGTGTGTTGTGCCAGAAGTTCGATGATCAAATCTATTAATAATAATGTCTGGTTTAAACTGCCTAATAGCTAAAACCACATCACTTAAAACTTCGTTTTTATCCCAAATAGCTAAGGTTTCGTCTGGATGTTTTGAGTATCCAAAATCGTTTGCTCTTGTAAAGAATTGTTCTCCACCATCAATGCGTCTTGCTGCTAGTAATTCTTGTGTGCGTATAACACCTAATAACTCTCTTATTTCTGGACCAATAAGGTTTTGTCCACCATCGCCTCTAGTTAATGATAAATACCCTGTTCTCGCTTTTATATGATTAGACATGTATGAAATTAAACGTGTGTTTTCATCGTCTGGATGTGCAGCTACATATAATACTGAACCCAAAAAATTAAGTTTTTGTATGGATTCGTAAATTATTGAAGATGAGGGCGTTTTGGGTTTTTGTGCTTGTGAAACGGAATAAAAAAATAGCGATATAAAAAAATATATGAATGGTTTTTGCATGATTATTTAGTTAGCTAAAAATCAAATATAACAAAGTATAGTAGTGGGAGGGTTGCTTTTAGTGTTTCTTTAACGTTAAATAGCGGTTAGATAATAGACGATAAGCAATAGTTAGTAATTTGTAGGTTTTTACAGATTAATATTAGTAAATGCTAATAACTAAATTAAAGCCACTTTTTTCGTTTAAAATAAACAAGCATTCCTATAAAGAGCACAATCATTACACCCCATAAAATAAAATAAGAATATTTATATTGTAGCTCTGGAATGTATTCGAAATTCATACCATAAATACCAGCAATAAATGTTAGAGGAATGAAGATTGATGCCATAATAGTAAGCACCTTCATAACTTCATTCATTTTATTGCTAATGGTGGTCATGTACATATCCATTAAACTCCAAATCATTTCTCGGTAAATATCTATGTTTTCAGAAACTTGAATTAAATGGTCGAAGATATCACGATAATATGTTTTTGTTTTTTTGAGAATTAGCGTGCCTTCGTGTTTTTCAATGCGACTTACAACTTCGCGAAGCGGAAAAATAGCGCGACGTACCTTTAATATTTCTCGTTTTAAATTTTGAATATCTTGGCTAATATCATCGTTTACTTTACCAGAAAATATAGTAGTTTCAAAATCTTCAATTTTATCTCCTAAAATTTCAATAATACTAAAATAATGGTCTACAATAGCATCAATTAAAACATACAGTAAATAATCAGAATTCATAGTACGAACCCGCCCTTTGGCTTGCCTAATTCTATCTCTTACTTCATCAAAAACATCACCATCAGATTCTTGAAAAGAAAGCACATAGTTTTTTCCTAAAATAAAGCTTACTTGTTCTGATACTATTTTGTTGTTATCATCATAATATAACATTTTTAGTACCACAAATAAATAATCCTCATATTCATCAATTTTTGGGCGTTGAGATATGTTTACAATATCTTCTAAAACTAGTGGGTGTATATCGTAGTGTTCTCCTAGGTTTTCAATTTCATTAACATGATTTAATCCATTCAAATTAATCCATGTTATAGAATCTGTGTTTTTAAACTCAAAACTTTCTTTTACAGTTAATAATTCTTTTTCTATGTATTTTTCTTTGGTGTAATCGAACGTTTCAATAAAAAGTTTTTGAGACTCTTTTTTTCCAGTGTACGTAATGCTACCAGGTATTTGCCCTAGCTTTTTATTGTGAATTTTGCCTTTTATTTTTGACATAAGAAAGGTTATTGTATAAAGATAAGTAAATATTTATACAGCATCACCATCATCTTCAATAGCATCTTTCTTTAAAAGTGTTACTGCTTTTTGAAGCATTAAATTATTGGGGTAGGTTACCAAATCGCCGTTATCTAACCGTAAATGTAATTGAAAGGCTCTAATATCTTCAATAATGGCTTTTATAGGAAAATCTTTATCGTGGATTTCTATTTTGTCTCCAACTTTATACGGAAAGTTAAAAAACATAATAATTCCAGAAGTTACATTGCTTAAAATAGACCAAATTGCAAACAAACCAATACCGATTACTGCAAATACTGAAGAGAAAACAACTGCCAAATCTTCAAAGCGAGCACCAAAAATAAAAGCTTCAATAAGTATGGCTATTGAAAATAAAGTAACTGTAACATATCTGCGAATTAGCCTTATTCGTGCATCATTTATGCCATTTTTTCTTGCAACTTTGGTTATGGTAAAATGAGTTATTGTTCTAATTAATAGAAGAGATAGAAGAACAATACCAGTAATTATTAATTGGTCACGAAGTGTTTCAGAAAACATTATTTTTTGTATTAGAATTGAATGGCTTACAAATATACATTACAAAACAATATAACTTTAATTTAATTGAAGTGTATCTCTGAGTGCTTCATCTTTATTACTATTTTTTCCCCAATAGGCAGATTTAATAGTTTTTAATTTAGTTGCTTTTGTGGTTAATGTTTTTTCATTTTTACCAAATCCGCTTTTAAAAGTTTCTTTCCAACCTAATATGTCGTGAGGAAAGTTTGTGTTAAATTCAATAACTAATATTCTGTTTAATTCAGGGTATTCTATTGAATAGGTGTTGTTTGATAAGGAGGTTTTAGCATTGTAAGCTTTTAATTTAATATGTTTTAATCGACTATATTCGAGAGATGGGATTATTTGAAAACGACCAATTGGTAAGGATTTAGGATTGATGCGTAATTGTGTCCACAATTCGTTTTCTAAAATGGCTTTATCTAATTTAAAGCTTTGATCGCCTTCACTTTCAAAATACGAATACGCTTTAATTTCAAATGCATCTTTATTGTTTAATTGCGCGTAAACATGTCCGCACCATTCTTGAATAGAACTGGTTACTTTTGTGGCATGTTGATTGTTTGAAACCGGATAAAATGTGCTTTGCATTATGGAATACGGATACAAACCTGTATTAAACTTTTTAGTAGCATTTAACTTTAAAACAGAAATGTTATTTGGGTTTTGATTATCGGCTTTTACCTGTTTGCTTGGTAAAAAATCTTCTGTAACATAAATTAAAACGGCTTGTCCTTCACGAATTTCGCCGTAACGTGCTTGCTCTAATTTGTACGAAGTAATTTCTGCTTTTCCTGCATACCAATAATCTTTAAATTCTTGAGATGGTTCTTTAGTAGTTGAATATTCATCTGCTATTTTTGTGTCTAAATTATGTGCTATATTTTGCGTAGCATTTTTTTTATTACAAGATGTTATTATCAGTACAATAACTAACCAAAGAAGAATTTTAGGTTTAATAATTTTTTTCATCTGAAAATTTTTTAAGTATAAATTTATGAGCTTAAAGCTATGTCATTTAACGTTTTATAAACAGCATGAATAGGTAACCCCATAACGTTAAAATAAGAGCCTTCAATTTTTGTAACACCTATTTTACCAATCCAATCTTGAATACCGTAAGCACCAGCTTTATCAAATGGTTTGTAGTTTTTTATATAGTAATTAATCTCATCATCAGATAGTGCTTTGAATGTGACTTTGGTAATGTTATGTATTGTCTTTTCTGAAGTTGTTGTTGTAAAACAAACCGATGTTATAACCTCGTGTGTTGTATTACTTAGTGTTTTTAAAATAGAAAAAGCTTCATCTGCATCTCTAGGCTTACCTAAGGCAGTATGATTGTGCCAAACAATGGTATCGCTTGTAATGAGTATATCGTTTGGTTTTAATTCTGCTTTAAAAGGTAAAGCTTTTAGTTGTGCTAAATAATTACAGATTTCGAAATGTGTTAATCGTGGGGGGTATTCTTCTTTTATAGGTTTTAATTTAATTTCGAAATCTAATCCTAAATTTCTAAAAAATTCTTGACGCCTAGGCGAACCCGATGCTAAAATGATATTATGATTTTTTAGTTTTTGGTTTAACATTTTATGGTTAATTATACTTATATAAAAGTAATGAAAACATCCCAAAAAGCATCACCAATTTTAAAACGTTGCTAATATGATGATACTCTTTTTTTGTCTCTGCGCTAAATGATTTGATACTTATATAAAGTAAAGGGGCAATAATAAAAACTAAAAAATAAATCACAGCAACTTGATTTTTGTATAATGAATTGATGACGTAATATGACACCGCAAAAAGCGGAAAAAGCGTTAAAATAAAAAGGATATTACCAGCGCGTTTTCGCCCTATAATAATGGGAAGCGTACGCATACCAGCTTTATAATCACCATCAATATCTTCGATATCTTTAGCAATTTCACGAATAAGATTTATGATGAAGGCAAACAACGCATAGTCTAAAATGATTTTGAAAAAGGTGAAAAGCGTTTGCCTATTTTCTGGAGTTATTACTGGTAATAATTCAAATATACCAACAACTACAATGCTTAATGCCACTAGTGCAGAAACGATAATATTACCAATTAAAAATGTTTGTTTTAAATAGGAGGCATACACATAAAGTAATGCCGAAATAATAACAAATATTGAGAAAAAAGCACTTTTACCAACAGATTGCGATAAGTAATAGCCTAAACCAACCCCAACTACATTTAAAGCTATAAAAAGATTATAAGCTGTTTTTTCTGAAATAGATTTACCAATAATTATGTTATCTGGTTTGTTTACAAAATCGGTTTCAACATCATAAATATCGTTAATAACATTACCAGCTGCTGCAATACAAATGGTGGCTAAAATTAAAATTAAAATTTGTAATGTGGTTAATCCAAAATTAACTCCAAATGGTTCTAGAAATGCATATTTTATTAATAATTGCACAAGAGCAATCATTAATAAATTTTTCCAACGGATGAGGTTTAAAACGTTCAATAATTTATATTATAAATAAGGATTAGTTCTGTTGTTAATAGAATATAAAATATACTCACGAAAGCTAACAATAATGATAAAAAGAACTAAAATAGTTAAAACTACAGCTTGAATTGATTTTCGTTTTTCTTCTTTTCTAATTTTATTTTTAATGATTTCTCTTTCTTCTTTTGTTAACTTTTTATGAGAAAAATTAAGCTTAAAATGAAAATGAGTTTTTTCGTTAAGTTTTTCTTTTAAAGTAGAAAAAGCTTTATTTGAGCTTTGATTAAATACGCTACGAACGTTTCCAAAACCAATGTAACCAAATCCTGTGCTATGTCTTCTTTTATTTCTTGCCAATATTTAATCGTATTTTGCGCTAAAATTGCCATTCCATTTACCTTGTACTTTTAAGACTTGTTCAATAACATCGCGAACAGCACCTTTGCCACCCTTTTTATGCGAAATGTATTTCGAGATATTTTTTATTTCAGGTACCGCATCTTGCGGACAACATGGTAAACCAATTAATTTCATAACGGGAAAATCTGGAATATCATCGCCCATGTATAGTACATGTTCAGATTTAATACCTCTTTTGTTAAAGTAATCGTTAAGCTGTTCAATTTTGTTGTGTGCGCCTAAATAAATATCTTTTATTCCTAAGCCTTCTAAACGTTTACGAACCCCCTCGTTTGACCCACCAGAAATTATACAAACATTAAAATTAGTATCTATAGCAGTTTTTAGTGCATAACCATCTTTAATATTCATTTTACGTAGCATCTCTCCAGTAGTAGTAATGGTTACTGTGCCATCGGTTAAAACACCATCAACATCAAAAATAAATGTGGTAATGTGTTCTAAATATTCTTTATAACTTTTTTCTTCCAT
>NZ_CAXIBN010000115.1:0-10503 GCF_964021735.1 uncultured Wocania sp.
AGGATATGGTAAGTTTTTTATCGTTGTTATCCCGTAAATATAATTAATTTTTCTTACAGAAATATACTAAAAAGCCGTAGTTTTTGACTTATTCATTTTTTATAGTATTCAATAGGACTATAAATTTTTTGCTTGCTTTGATAAGCTTGATATGAATTAGTTTCGCCTATAAAATTTAAGGCAAGTAAAAGCAGTCCAATCCCAAAAACAAAAAAAGAAAACGCATTAAAAAAAGTAAGTGTTACTTGCACATCTAATAAGGCTTCAGTTCCGTTTCTTGCGGCAATAGCATTATAAATAAAACCGCCAACAAAACAGATGCTATTTAGTAGGCTACCTATAAGCAAAAACAGGGATGTCACTGACCGTTTCTTTAATTGGCTGTAAGAATAATTAAATGGATTACACCATTAATTATACTAGCTGTTGCTAACTGTAATTACATAGTGCCCATGTTTTGCATAAGTTTTATTGTGAGTTAATCCTCCAATAAATCCGGTCGTCGTTCTTTAGTTCTTAAATAAGCTTGTTCTTCACGCCACTTTTCAATTTCTGGTAAGTTGCCTCCAAATAATAATTCAGGAACTTTCCAGCCTTTATACTCACGAGGTTTTGTGTAAATTGGTGGTGCTAGTAAGCCATCTTGAAACGAATCGGTTAGGGCAGAGGTTTCATTTCCTAAAACTCCAGGAATTAAACGTATTACAGCATCACAAAGTACTGCAGCCCCCAACTCGCCACCAGACAGTACATAATCGCCAATAGAAATTTCTCGCGTAATAAAATGATCACGTACCCGTTGATCTACACCTTTATAATGACCACATAAAATAATAATATTTTCTTTTAACGAGAGTTGGTTGGCAATGCCTTGTTTTAAGGTTTCGCCATCTGGTGTCATATAAATAACCTCGTCGTATTTACGTTGGGATTTTAAAGCAGAAATACATTTGTCTATAGGCTCAACCATCATAACCATACCAGCACCACCACCAAACTGGGTGTCGTCAATAGATTTATAATTATCAGATGTATAATCGCGTAGATTATGAAAATAAACTTCAACTAAACCTGCATCTATAGCACGTTTTAAAATAGAGGCTTCAAATGGACTTTTAAGTAATTCTGGTAAAACGGTTATAATATCTATGCGCATGCTATCGTGTTAAGAAGTGCAAAGATAATTTAATTGTTTGGTATTTTTTGGTGAAGATTCTTGAAGGTTTGTTTATTGTTTTAAGTTAAGGAGTTTCAACATTATTACTCATTTTAAAGTTGAATATTTAGAATAAGTAGATACTCTATTTTAAAATAATTTTATCAATCTCTAATTTAAAAGCTTCATTTTTTTTATTGCCAATTAAAAATGCAATCAGTTCTACTTGTTTTCCTGGGTAATTTGGAGCATCTAATTTTCTGCCTCTAAAAGCAGGATGCATCGTGTTAAACGGTATTTCTATAAGTTGCCACTCTCCATTAGTAGTAAAAGGTTTTATATAAGAATAGTAATCACTATCATTAGTTTTTATTCTGAACTGATAGGTTTTACCATCTCCTTTTAATTTAATTATAGTTTTGGAAAAGCGAGACACATCTTTTGTATCAAATGTATATTGTAGCATAGAAAATCCACCATTATTCTCTAAAGAAACATACCCTTTAAATAAACCATTTCCATTTTTATTAATTGTAAACTCTCCATTAGAACGGCCACCCATAACAACATCATTAACAATACGCCAATTGTTAGTATTACTTTTAGAATTAAAATTAAAAAGAGTCATAGTAGTTTGTAATATTATAAGATTTAGAATAATTAGAGTCGTTTTTATCATGATATGTTAATGTTAGTTATTCTCAATATCACTAATATGATGTTCTAAAGCTTTTACAGAAATTTGTATCTCTATAATTAAAAGACTTAGTGATATTATTAGTAAAAGTAATGCAAAACCAAAAACCCAAACCGCAATGTTATGTTGTTGTATATAAATTAAAAACATAGTTAAAACACAAAGCAACAAGCTGCTAATACCAAAAATTTGCATAGATCGTGTTAAGTATAAGCGTTGTTTAATATTTTTTATTTGAGCAATTAAAACAGAATCTTTTTTTTGGATATACTTATCGTGCAAGTTTCTTATTATTGATGCATAAGCCAAAAACCTATTAGTGTAAGCTAACATAATTAAAGAAATGGCAGAGAATAAAAGTGCAGGCGTGGTTAATGTGAGTTGCTCCATATATAAATAGTTTTTGCAAATTTATCGAATTTAATAAAGAATAATGATTTGCAATTTGGTACTTGTGCAAGGTAATTTTATATTTAATGCATGCAAGAAGATTTTCTACATTATATCTGGCAACATAAAAAAATTACTGCTAATCTTTTAAAAGGTACAAATGGCGAAGATATTCACATAGTATCGGTTGGGCAACCTAATAGTAATGCAGGCCCAGATTTTTTTAATGCCCAGTTAAAAATTGAAAATCAGCTTTGGGCAGGAAATGTAGAAGTTCATATAAAATCATCTGATTGGTTTTTACACAATCATGAGTTAGATAAAGCTTACGATAACGTTATTTTACATGTTGTTTGGGAACACGACACTAATGTTTATAGAAAAGATAATACAGCAATAGTTACATTAGAGCTGAAAAATTATATTTCTAAAGAAACATTAAATAATTACCAATTACTATTCTCTAAAACGAATAAGTGGATTAATTGTGAACACGATTTTGAAAGTATTAATGATTTTTTGGTTCAAAATTGGTTAGAGCGATTATACTTTGAACGTTTAGAACGAAAATTTGAAGATATTTATCAATTATTAAAAACATCAAAAAATGATTGGGAAGCTGTTTTGTTTAAAATGCTCGCTAAAAATTTTGGACTTAAAGTAAATGCCGATGCGTTTTTAAGTTTAGCAAGCTCAACAGATTTTTCAATAGTCAGAAAACTGCAAAACAATCAAACAAGTTTAGAGGCTTTGTTTTTTGGGCAAGCCAATTTATTAAACACCAATGTTGAAGATGCTTACTTTCAAAGTTTAACTAAAGAATTTCAATTTTTAAAACAGAAATTTTCACTATTAAATCAAAATCTAACACCTATTCAGTTTTTTAGATTACGGCCATCAAATTTTCCTACCATTCGCTTATCGCAATTAGCAAGTTTATATAATAATGAGCAAAACTTGTTTTCAAAAATTAATGAAATAAATTCTACTAAAGATTTTTATATGCTTTTTTCTGTGGAAACATCATCGTTTTGGGAATCGCATTACACATTTGATAAAACTTCGAAAAAAACAAAAAAGAAACTTAGTAAAGCGTTTATAGATTTACTAATGATTAATACCATTATTCCAATAAAATTTGCATATGCAAGATATCAAGGAAAACAAGTAGATGGTGATATTGTAAAACTAATACAAGACATAGCTTCAGAAAAAAACAATATTGTTGAGAAATTTAATGCATTAAAAAAAGTATCAACTTCGGCTTTACAATCTCAAGGATTACTTCAGCTAAAAAATGAGTATTGTAATAAAAATAAGTGCTTACAATGTGCTGTTGGTAATTCACTTTTAAACAAAAAAACATAGAAATTTTTAAACTAAAAAAGGAAGTGTTAAATTGCGGCATGAACAACATCTACAAACCATTATTGTTTTTTCAAAAGCACGGATATTATGTTTGTCAACGTATTGCAGATCGGTTTGGTATTAGAGCCAAAGTCGTGCGCACCTCGTTTATGTATTTAACATTTGTAACTTTAGGTTTTGGTTTTGCGCTCTATTTATTTATGGCTTTTTGGATGCGTATTAAAGATATAGTTTATACAAAACGCTCATCTGTTTTTGATTTATGAATCCATTAATAAAGTTTTTTAGAACAAAAATATACACCGCGGTTATTCTGCTAATTCTTTTATTAGCTATTGGGGTTATTGGTTTTAAATCGATGTCTAATTATACATGGATCGATGCGCTTTATATGACCGTAATAACCATTACTACTGTTGGTTTTAAAGAGGTACATCCATTAGACGATGCTACTAAAATTTTCACGATATCATTAATTTTAATTAGTGTTTTTATTTTAGGATATGCCTTATCTGTAATTACCGAATACATTTTAAGCAAGAATAGTTTTGAAGAATTAAAACAAAAAAAGATGCAGAAAAAGATTGATAATTTAAAAAACCACATTATTATTTGTGGTTATGGAAGAAATGGTAAACAAGCTGCAACTAAATTATTAGCTTATAACAAACCGTTTGTTATTATTGAAAAAGATAAAGAGCTAGTTGAAAAAGATGAAAACGATCTGATGCCTTTTGTTTTAGGTAATGCTAATGAAGACGAAACCTTATTGCAAGCTGGTGTAGATAGAGCATCCTGTTTGATTTCGGCACTACCAAATGATGCTGATAACTTATTTGTAGTACTTTCCACAAGGCAAATTAATAAGAGCATTAATATTATAAGTCGAGCATCTCAAGAAACATCGTATAAAAAATTAAAACTAGCAGGAGCCAATAATGTTATTTTGCCAGACAAAATAGGTGGCGATCATATGGCATCATTAGTAGTTGTTCCTGGCTTAATGGAATTTGTAGATAATCTTTCCATTGTTGGGAAATCTAACATAAATATTGAAGAAATTGCAGTCGAAAAACTAACCAAAGAAATTAAAACAATCAAAGATCTAGATCTTAGAAAAAAAACAGGCTGTACGGTTATTGGATATAAAGATCAAAATGGAGAGTATATAGTAAATCCAGAAGCAGATTTAGACCTAGCTCCTAATTCAAAAATTATAGTATTGGGTCGCCCTGAGCAAATAGATGTGCTTAATACAGTGTATAATATAAATTAGCATAATTCGTATTTTAACAATTAATTGTTTAAAAAAATCAATTATTTTTAGCATCTTGCTAGCTTTATATATAAAACTCTTTAATAAAACTAACTAATAACCTATTCTTATGAAGAAGTATCTTCTTTCAATTTTCACATTAATATTACCATTTTTAACATTTGCGCAAGAAGCAGAAAAAGGTTTAGACGAAAAAGTAAATGATGCCTTTATGCCAGTAGCAACTTGGTGGGAAGGTTTTGTTTTAACTACAGTTCCAATAGGTTCTTATAACATACCCTTTGTTGTTATTCTTTTGGTAGCTGGAGCAACTTTTTTCACAATATATTTTAAGTTTCCGAGTTTCACAAAATTTGGATTGGCAATAAATACGGTTAGAGGTAAATATGATGAAGTTGAGGGTGGTCATGCCGCTGGAGATCCTAATATGGCAATTGATGGCGATATCCCAGATACTATTCGAGATGAAAGTAAAGAAGGAGAAGTTAGCCATTTTCAAGCGTTAGCAACTGCTGTTTCTGGTACTGTAGGTTTAGGTAATATTGCTGGTGTTGCAGTAGCTATTGCACTTGGTGGTCCTGGAGCTACATTTTGGATGATTGTTTGTGGCTTAATAGGGATGTCTACAAAATTTGTAGAATGTACACTTGGTGTAAAATATAGAGATGTTGGAGAAGACGGTACTGTATACGGTGGTCCAATGTATTATTTATCAAAAGGCCTAAAAGAAAGAGGTTTTTCAGGAATAGGAAAAGTACTTGCAGGCTTATTCGCTATACTTTGTGTTGGTGCTTCTTTTGGAGGAGGTAACGCATTTCAATCTAATCAAGCTGCTGTACAATTAAGCTCTTTGTTTAATTTACAAGGTGGTGCAACAGGTGTAATTATTGGTATTATTTTAGCTACTTTAGTTGGTATTGTAATTATTGGTGGTATTAAACGTATTGCAAGTATTACAGAAAAAATTGTACCATTTATGGCTGGGATATATGTACTTGCGTGTTTAGTGATAATTTTTACAAATTTCAGCTCTATTGGTGATGCTTTCGGATTAATTTTTAGTGGTGCATTTACGCCAATGGCAGGACTTGGTGGTTTAGTAGGTGTTTTAATAGTAGGATTCCAACGTGCAGCATTTTCAAACGAAGCTGGTGCAGGTTCAGCAGCTATAGCGCATTCAGCAGTTAAAACAAATTATCCAGCATCAGAAGGTGTTGTGGCACTTTTAGAACCCTTTATTGATACTGTTGTTATTTGTACAATGACAGCTTTAGTTATCATCTTTTTCAATATTGATGGTACAAATATGCAAAGCGTATTTCCGTATGGCGGTGACGGTGCAAGTAATGTAATTTTAAATTCTGATGGAAGCTCTATTGGAGGTGTAGATTTAACATCTATGGCTTTTGATTCTGTAATTCCAGGGTTCTCGTATATATTAACTATTGCGATTGTTTTATTTGCATTTTCAACTATGATTTCTTGGTCTTATTATGGCTTACAATCATGGAAATTTTTATTTGGAAAAGGAAAAACAGCAGATACTGTTTATAAAATTCTATTCTTAATTTTTATTGTTATCGGAGCAGCTGCAACATTAGATGCGGTAATTAAATTTTCTGATGCTATGATATTAGCTCTAGTGTTTCCAAATATGATTGGACTTCTGTTCTTATTCCCTAAAGTAAGAGAAGAAATGAATAAGTATGTGGGTGCTATAAAAGCGAGTAAAGAGGAATAAAAAATAATATAAAAGAATAAGCTAAATGAAGTCCCATTTCACGTTTTCAAAAGAACAGCGAAATGGGATTTTTTTATTAATTCTACTTATAATAGTATTGCAATGCGTTTATTTTTTTGTTGATAAAGATTATCAAGACATCTCAGTAAATCAAGAAGAACTCGCAAAATTTCAAAAAGAAATTGATTCACTTAAATTAGTTGAACTTGAAGAAAGAAAATCAAAAATATACCCTTTTAATCCAAATTATGTCACCGATTATAAAGGTGCTTCGTTAGGAATGTCAAATGAAGAAATTGACAGGTTACACGCGTTTAGAAAACAAAACAAATGGGTGAATTCTTCAAAAGAATTTCAAGAGGTAACCAAAATATCCGATTCACTTTTAAACACGATATCTCCATATTTTAAATTTCCAGATTGGGTTATAAATCCGAAACCAAAAAGTAATGTAACAGTCTACAATAATGCACCAAAAACATTCGCTCAAAAACAAGATTTAAACACAGCAACCGCAAAACAATTACAAAAAGTAAATGGCATTGGTGAATATTACTCAGAGCGCATTGTAAAATTCAGAAATAAATTTGATGGCGGATTTATTGCCGATGTTCAGCTTCAAGATATTTATGGATTAACGCCTGAAGTTATCGAAAAAATCACCAATCAGTTTACCGTTAAAACACCAAGACCAATCAAAAAAATCAATATAAATAAAGCTAAAATAGAAGACCTCGTTAACATTCAGCACATCGATTACGATTTAGCACACGAGATTGTTGAGCAGAGAAAATTAAGAGACGGCTATAAATCGTTAAATGAATTAATAAAAGTTAAAGACTTTCCTGTAAATAAAATCGAGATAATTAAATTATATTTGTCGCTCGATTAATGCTATCGAATTGAAAGAAAAAAACGCTAATGAATACAATGTACTTCACCGAAGAGCATCAACTTTTTAGAAAAAGTTTACAAGATTTTTTAAACAAAGAAGTTGTTCCGCATATAGATAAATGGGAAAAAGATGGAAATATTGAACGCTTCATTTGGAAAAAAATGGGCGATATGGGTTTCTTTGGTATCAATTATCCAGAAGCTTATGGCGGACTAAATTTAGACCTTTTCTATACCGTTATTCTTCTTGAAGAACTTCAAAAAATAAACTCTGGTGGTTTTGCCGCAGCAATTTGGGCGCACTGTTATTTAGCAATGACGCACATTAATGCCGAAGGAAACCACGATATAAAAGAACGTTATTTAGTACCAAGTATTTCTGGCGATAAAATAGGGTGCTTATGTATTACCGAACCTTTTGGTGGTAGCGATGTTGCAGGCATGCGAACTACAGCTGTTAAAAACGGAAATCATTATATCATAAACGGTTCTAAAACCTTTATAACGAATGGAGTAGCAAGCGACTATTTGGTAGTTGCTGCAAAAACAAACCCAGAATTAGGTAATAAAGGCATAAGTATTTTTGTTATTGATAGAGAAACTGCCGGGGTATCTGCAACAAAATTAGATAAGTTGGGTTGGCGCGCATCCGATACTGGAGAAATTGCTTTCGATAATGTTAAAATCCCAGCAACTAATTTATTGGGAGAAGAAAATAAAGGTTTCCCTTATATCATGCAGCATTTTTCGTTAGAACGTTTAATTATGGGTGTTAATGCACATGCTCGTGCAGAATACGCTTTAGGGTATGCTTTACAATATATGTCCGAACGTATGGCTTTCGGAAAACCCATCGATAAATTTCAAGCATTACGTCATTCAATATCAGAATTATATACCGATATGGAAATCTGTAAAACCTTTAACTATACGGTGACTTATATGTTAAACAAAGGCGAGTATGTGGTGAAAGAAGCCACCATGTCTAAACTAAAATCTACTAAAATGGCAGATGAGGTTATCTACCAATGCCTCCAGTTTTTAGGAGGTTATGGCTATATGGAAGATTATCCCATGGCAAGACTTTTACGAGATAGCAGATTAGGTCCAATAGGAGGAGGGACGTCTGAGATATTAAAAGAAATTTTAGCAAAAATAATCATCGATAAGAAAGACTATAAACCTGTTACATAAAAATTTAAATATTTAATTGTTAATTATTAATTAGTTTTTATATTTGCACCCACAAAATCTAAAAGAGAGGAGGTTAAGACACTATGTTAATTATACCAATAAAAGAAGGGGAAAATATAGATAGAGCGCTAAAGCGTTTTAAAAGAAAGTTTGATAAAACTGGAACTAAACGTCAACTTCAAGTACGTAAGCAGTTTAACAAACCTTCAGTAGTACGTAGAGCGCAAATACAAAAGGCACAGTACATTCAAGGATTGAGAGATGCAGAAGATATTTAATAGCTTCTAAATTATAATAGAATTAAATTCCCGCAAATGCGGGAATTTTTTTATCTATCAATTTTTAAGTATTTTGATTTTAAAGTTGCTGTTTAATTTTTAAACTTTTAACTTTAAAAATTAAATATATAAAATGTCCTTCAAATCATTTACAGAATATTTATTGCTCGAAAAAAACTATTCTGCATTAACCGTAAATGCTTATCAAACTGATTTAGAAAACTTTTCAGATTTCATAACAGCCAAATATGAAACCAACACTATTAATAAGGTAAACTATCCACAAATAAGAAGTTGGATAGTCTCCATGGTAGAAAGTGGTCTGTCAAACAGAAGTATTAACAGAAAAGTTTCTGCATTAAACACCTATTACAAGTTTCTTTTAAAAATAGGTGAGATAAAAACCAATCCGCTTTCTAAACACAAAGCGTTAAAAACTAGCAAGAAAATTCAAGTTCCTTTTTCAGAAAATGAAGTAATGACCGTTTTAAACGATTTACATTTCGAGAATGATTTTGAAGGGATTCGTAATAAATTGATAATTGAATTATTCTATTCCACAGGAATAAGACGTATAGAGTTAGTCGAACTAAAACTAACAAGTGTTAATTTAGATAATAAAACGTTAAAAGTATTAGGAAAAAGAAATAAAGAGCGCATCGTTCCGTTATTAGAATCGGTAGTGCAAACAATAAATAAGTATTTAGTTTCAAGAAATAAATTAGAAAGTATTACAGATGAAGACATCTTATTTTTAACTAAAAAAGGAATTAAAGTTTACGAAACACTTGTTTACAGAATAATAAATGATTATTTTAGTTTAGCATCCTCAAAAGTAAAAAAGAGTCCACATATATTAAGGCATTCATTTGCTACTCATTTACTTAATCAAGGAGCTGATTTAAATGCTGTTAAAGAATTACTTGGTCATTCAAGTTTAGCAGCAACACAAGTTTATACACACAATAGTATAACCGAGCTTAAAAAAGTACATGTAAAGTCACATCCAAGGAGTGAAAAGTAAAAATTTTATTGTCTAACCAAAAAATAGAAGTATGAAAGTAAACACACAATCAGTTAATTTTAATGCTGACCAAAAATTAATAGATTTTATTCAAAAGCGAATGGATAAGTTAGATATGTTTTATGATAAAGTTATAAAGTCTGATGTTTTTCTAAAGGTAGAAAACACTAGCGACAAAGAAAATAAAGTTTTCGAAGCTAGGGTAAGTGTTCCAGGAGATAGTTTTGTAGTAAAAAAACAATGCAAAAGCTTTGAAGAAGGAGCAGATATGGCTGTCTCATCATTAGAAAGACAGTTAAAAAAGCGAAAAGAAAAATTAAGAGCACATTTATAATAAAATTTATTAAAAAATGTTTTGAATAAAATAAAAAATCTATACATTTGCAGTCCGTTAGAAATAGCGGACTTTTTTTATGCGTAAAAAGTGTAAAAAACGCCGATGTAGCTCAGCTGGCTAGAGCAGCTGATTTGTAATCAGCAGGTCG
>NZ_CAXIBN010000116.1:0-10429 GCF_964021735.1 uncultured Wocania sp.
TAAATATTGATGCTGTTACAGGTGGGTTTAATTTTCAAAATGCATGGACAGGAGCATTTATTGCAGCTAAATCTATATCAGAATAAATGAGTACTTATATTGCTTTATTAAAAGGTATTAATGTTGGAGGGTATAAAAAAGTACCCATGGCAGATTTACGTACATTACTTGCCAAATCTGATTTAAAAAATGTGCAAACCTATATTCAAAGTGGTAATGTAATATTTCAATCTTCAAAAGAAAACACTTTATCTATCGAAGAAGTAATTCAAAAGGCCATTATCGCCCATTTTGGGTTTGAAGTATCTGTTTTAGTAAAAACAAGAGGTGATTTGAAACGCATTTTTGATGCTAGTCCATTTATAGAAGAAAAGAAATTAAAGAGCTATTTTATGTTATTACATAATAAACCGGAGGAAGAATTGGTGAGAGTAGCTTCTAAAAAAGTATACGATGGCGAAGAATATCACATCATTAATGATTGTATTTATTTTTATTGTGAAAAAGGATATGGTCAAGCTAAATTCAATATGAATTTTTTCGAAAAAAAACTTAAAACAACTGCAACAGCAAGAAACTATAATACAATGGTAAAGTTATTATCTTTGTCAGTAGAAAAATAATAAATGACAGTAAAAGATTTTATTCCAACAGCATATAAAAATTTAATAGAAAAAGGAAGTTACATTTGGTCGTCGCCAAGTAATATCGCTTTAGTAAAATATTGGGGTAAAAAGGAACATCAAATCCCAGAAAACCCATCCATAAGTTTTACGCTAGATAGCTGTAAAACAACAACTACTTTAAGATTTTCTAAAAAAGAAAATAATAATGAATTTTTATTTGATGTATTTTTAGATGGCGAAAAGAAAGACGATTTTAAGCCAAAAATTGAAACTTTTTTTAAACGTATTGAAGCTTATTTACCATTTTTAAAAGGCTATTATTTTAAAATTGAAACGTCAAATACATTTCCGCACAGTTCGGGTATTGCGTCATCAGCTTCTGGGATGAGCGCTTTAGCTTCATGCTTAATGAGTCTTGAACGGTCACTGAGCGGAGTGGAAGTGACAGATGAATACTTTACTCAAAAAGCATCATTTTTATCTCGATTAGGTTCAGGTAGTGCATGCAGAAGTTTGGAAGGTGATTTGGTGGTTTGGGGTAAACATGATGAAATTGATGGAAGTTCAGATTTATTTGGAGTAAAATATCCTTTTGAAGTCCATCAAAACTTTAAAAATTATAACGATACTATTTTACTTGTAGATAAAGGCGAAAAGCAAGTAAGTAGTACGGTTGGGCATAATTTAATGCACAATCATCCCTTTGCTCAAGAACGATTTAAGCAAGCTCATAGCAACCTGTCGAGTTTAATAGATGTATTTAAAACAGGAGATTTAAAATCATTTATCAAAATTGTTGAAAGTGAAGCTTTAACCCTTCATGCTATGATGATGACCAGTATGCCATATTTCATTTTAATGAAGCCAAACACATTAGAAATTATTAATAAAATATGGGTATTTAGGCAAAAAACAAGCTCAAATGTATGTTTTACTTTAGATGCTGGTGCGAATGTACATGTATTATACCCAGAAGCAGAAACAGAAATGGTGAACGAATTCATTAATAATGAATTAGTTGCATATTGCCAAAACGGTCATTATATTTGCGACAGAATTGGTTTTGGTGCAAAACAATTGTAACTTTATACTCAAGGCAGATTTAAATAATGAAAGGACCTCTTTTTTACTCAAAAATATTACTCTTTGGAGAATATGGAATCATTAAAGATTCTAAAGGTTTATCAATTCCATATAATTTTTATAATGGAGCTTTAAAGACAGACGAAAACCCTTCTGAAGAAGCTTTAACTTCAAATGAAAGCTTAAAGAAATTTGTTAATTATTTGAGTAATATTGATTCAGAATTAGTGGTTTTTGATATTGATACACTTCAAGAAGATGTTGAAGCAGGAATGTATTTCGATTCTTCTATCCCACAAGGTTATGGTGTGGGAAGTAGTGGCGCTTTAGTAGCAGCTATTTACGATAAATATGCCCAAGATAAAATCACGGTTTTAGAGAATTTAACTAGAGAAAAATTACTTAAATTAAAATCGATTTTTTCTGCAATGGAATCGTTTTTTCATGGTAAATCTTCAGGTTTAGATCCTTTAAATAGCTATTTAAGTATTCCTATTTTAATAAATTCTAAAGATAATATTGAAGCCACTGGTATTCCATCACAAAATACCGAAGGGAAAAATGCAGTGTTTTTATTAGATAGTGGTATTATAGGAGAAACTGCTCCTATGGTTAGTATTTTTATGGAAAATATGAAACAAGAAGGTTTTAGAAAAATGCTAAAAGATCAATTCATTAAGCATACAGATGCTTGTGTTGACGATTTCTTAAAAGGCGATATTAAATCGTTATTTAGTAATACCAAGCAATTATCAAAAGTGGTTTTAAATCATTTTAAACCCATGATACCTAAGCAGTTTCATGAGCTTTGGAAAAAAGGTATTGAAACTAACGAATACTATTTAAAGCTTTGTGGCTCAGGTGGTGGTGGTTATATTTTAGGTTTTACTGAAAATATTGATATTGCAAAACAGTCTTTAAAAGATTATAAGTTAGAAGTGGTTTATAACTTTTAAACTTCTCTGTCACCTTGAGCGCAGTCGAAAGGTCTTTTACTAAATTAATTTTCATGTTCAACCGAAGACAGAAATATATACTAATAAAATTCTTCAGTATGTTTTCTGTGGTTCGTGGTTATAATATTTTAGTTATTGTTCTAGCTCAGTATTTAGCAGCTATTTATATTCTTGCTCACGATAAACCACTAAAAAGTGTCCTTTTTGATATTAATTTACTCATGTTGGTCTTGGCATCGGCAGCGACCATTGCTGGCGGTTATATTATTAATAATTTTTACGACTCAGAAAAAGACTTAATTAATCGTCCGCATAAATCAAAATTAGATAGGTTGATAAGTCAAAATACAAAACTGTCATTCTATTTTGTACTAAATTTTATAGCAGTTATTATGGCAAGTTATGTGTCGTTTAAGCCCGTTATCTTTTTTTCTGTTTATATTTTTGGTATTTGGTTTTATTCGCATAAACTAAAAAAACTTCCATTTATAGGTAATTTAACATCGGCAATTTTAACTATAACTCCATTTTTTGCCATTTTTATGTATTACAAAAATTTTGAAACTGTCATTTTTGTGCATGCCTTATTTCTGTTTTTAGTTGTTTCGATGAGAGAACTCACCAAAGACTTAGAAAACATTAAAGGTGATTTACTTTTAAACTATAAAACTATACCAATTGCTTATGGTGAAAGAGCATCTAAAGCTATGCTTACAATGTTATCTGTACTAACATTAATACCAATATACTTATTAGTGTGTCGTTTCGAAATTGGTTTTATGTATATCTATTTTTATTTATGTATTGTGTTACTACTAGGATTTCTGTTATTGCTTTGGAAAGCTAAAACAAAAGTACATTATTTAGTACTTCATAATGTTTTAAAGTTTATCATTTTAGCTGGTGTTTTTAGTATAGTTTTAATTAATGTTGATTTGGTATTGAACAGAATTTAATAAAATGGAAGACCTTAAATCTTAAATCGTAATTTTAGCTATATCTTTGCATTAAAATTTAAGTAATGAGTAAACAACAAGGTGGACAAAGAAAAGGAAAAACTTCTGTAGAGGGTTCTAAAAAGAACTTTAAAAAAAGTTATGTAAAAGGAAATACACCTTTTAAAAAGGCAGAACCTAAGCCCAAAAAACCATCTAATCCAGATGAGATTCGTTTAAACAAATATGTGGCTAATTCTGGTATGTGTTCGCGTCGTGAGGCTGATGTGCATATTGCCACAGGTTTGGTTTCTGTAAACGGAAAAGTAATTACCGAAATGGGTTATAAAGTAAAAATAGGTGATGAAGTGCGTTACGATGGTGCGCGTATAAATCCAGAAAAGAAAGCTTACGTTTTACTTAATAAACCAAAAGGATTTGCAACTACTACAAGCGAAGGTAAAGGCAGAACGGTAATGGATTTAGTATCTAATGCAACATCGTCTAGAATAAAACCAATAGGGCGTTTGGGTAGAAATTCAAAAGGATTATTGTTGTTTACAAATGATGATGCTATTGTAGATAAATTCACCAACTCTAAAAATGGTGTGGCACGTTTATTTCACATTGAATTGAATAAAAACTTAAAGCTTGAAGATTTAAAGAAAATTCAAGAAGGTTTTAAAGTTCAAGGTAAACTTGTTGCTGTTGAAGAGATTAGTTATATTGATGGTGCTTCCAAAAAAGAAATAGGCTTAAAAATTAAAAACACAGGCAACACAATTATTCGTACTATTTTTGATTATTTAAAGTACGAGATAGAAAATTTAGATTGTGTAGCTATTGGGCATTTAACTAAAAAAGATATTCCGCGTGGTAGTTGGAAGCATTTAACCGAGCAGGAATTGAATACGCTAAAAATGCTTTAATTTATTAATAAAAAAAAGACTATTAAATCCTTGTAATTAAAAAAAAAGTATTTCATTTGTAATGCATTTAGCTGAACAAATTGAACCCTGTTTCTGTGTTCGGGCTTTTGAAAATTAGGAAGTCATATTCAAAAGCAGCTTATAGGATAAGCGACCGAATTTTAAAGCTAACTTCCGTTTTACCTATCTATGCTAGTCAGCATAACTACGGCTTTATACCTACTACACAAAGCCAAATACAAATTTGATACACATCATTATTGTTTGTTTTTAAACAGTTTAAACTGTTTTTCTATCTAAATCTCACAACTTTTTAAAAATAATAATGAATACTAAATATATTGATTTAATCAATCAAACTTTTGATTTTCCGCAAGACGAATTTAAGCTTCAAGGTAATAAACTTAATTTTCATGATGTTAACCTAATGCAATTGGTTGAGCAATATGGGGTGCCATTAAAATTTACTTACTTACCTCAAATTTCTAATAACATAAATAGAGCAAAACAATGGTTTGAAAATGCTATTGAAAAACATAATTACAAAGGTAAATACAACTATTGCTATTGTACTAAAAGCTCGCACTTTAAGCATGTTTTACACGAAGCATTAAAAAACGATATTCATATTGAAACCTCTTCAGCTTTTGATATTGATATTATTGAAAGCCTAAAAAGCGAAGGTAAAATCACTAATGATACCTTTGTAATTAGTAATGGTTTTAAGCGTGCGCAATATGTAACTAATATAGCAAGACTTGTTAACAGCGGACATAAAAACTGCATTCCAATAATTGATAATTATGAAGAAATCGATTTACTTTCGCAGGAGATAAACGGAAAATTTAATGTTGGTATTCGTATAGCTTCAGAAGAAGAACCAAAGTTCGAATTCTATACATCGCGCCTAGGTATTGGCTACAAAAACATTGTGCCCTTTTATAAAAATCAAATCCAGAATAATAAAAAAGTAGAACTTAAAATGCTTCACTTTTTTATTAATACCGGTATTCGTGATAATGCTTATTACTGGAACGAACTTTTAAAATGCTTAAAGGTTTATACTAGTTTAAAGAAAATTTGCCCAACTTTAAACAGTTTAAATATAGGTGGCGGATTTCCAATTAAAAACTCATTAGTTTTCGATTTTGATTATGAGTATTTAGTTGATGAAATTGTAAATCAAATTAAAGTAACTTGTGAAGAAGAAGGAGTAGATGTGCCAAATATTTTTACAGAGTTTGGAAGCTTTACTGTTGGAGAAAGTGGTGGGGCGATTTACGAAATACTTTACCAAAAACAACAAAACGATCGTGAGAAGTGGAACATGATTAACTCATCATTTATTACAACCTTACCAGATACTTGGGCCATTAATAAGCGATTTATTATGTTACCATTAAACCGTTGGAACGATAGTTATGAGCGTGTTTTATTGGGAGGTTTAACCTGTGATAGTGATGATTATTACAATAGCGAACAACACATGAATGCTATTTATTTACCAAAATACAACAAAGAAAAACCATTATATATTGGGTTTTTCAATACAGGTGCTTACCAAGAAACTATTGGAGGATTTGGAGGTTTACAGCACTGTTTAATTCCAACACCAAAGCATATTTTAATTAATAAAGACGCAGATGGAAATATAACAACCGAATTATTTTCTGAACAACAGAAAAGTGAAGATTTACTAAAAATTTTAGGTTACGATAAAAAGCCTGAAACAAACGGAGTACAAACAACTAATACAGAAGTTGATTTGCAATTAGCAGATAAATAAAACAATGAAATCGTCATGATTAAAATAATCTTTAAATACTCAGTCTAAAGATTGCTTTAATCATTAAAGGGTTATATGTGACCATTGAAAAATAATAAAATACACACATGAAAACAAAAACATACGCTGGAATTCCAGAAGAATTAGCAAAATTAGAAAGCGCGAAAATTGTATTAATCCCTGTGCCTTATGATGGTACAAGTACATGGCAAAAAGGTGCAGACAAAGGCCCTGAAGCTTTTTTAAATGCTTCTGAGAACATGGAACTTTACGATATTGAAACAAACACCGAAGTGTATAAACAAGGTGTGCATTTGGTTGATGCTGTAACAGAAAATAGTTCACCAGAAACTATGGTTGAAGCAGTACATCAAATTGTTAAAAAATATATTAAAAAGAACAAGTTTGTAACCATTTTTGGTGGTGAGCATTCTATTTCTATTGGTACTATTCGTGCATTCAACGAGATGTACCCTAGTTTAACTGTACTACATATTGATGCACATGCAGATTTGCGTGAGTCTTATGAAGGTTCTAAGTGTAATCATGCTTGTGCTGTTTACGAAGCGAGCCAAAACACTAATCTAATTCAAGTTGGTATTCGATCAATGGATGTGATGGAAAAAACCGTTATGGATGATGAGAAAACCTATTTTGCACATGATATGGCTATTGATGATACTTGGATGGATGCTGCAATCGATCAAATGACAGATAATGTTTTTATTACTTTTGATTTAGATGCTTTCGACCCTTCAATTATGCCAAGTACAGGTACACCAGAACCTGGAGGATTATTATGGTATGAAACTTTAGAGTTTTTGAAGCAAGTTTTTGAAGAAAAAAACGTGGTAGGTTTTGATATTGTTGAGTTATGCCCAAATTCAAAAGATAAATCTTCAGACTTTTTAGCTGCTAAATTATACTATAAAATGTTAAGCTATAAGTTTCGAAACGATGAAGCAGAAGACGATTATAATAATGCTTTTGATAGCAATTATGTAAATAAAAATAATTCAAAACACACCGATAACGATGATTACTAAAGGACCAGTTTCTCAATTTATAGAAAAACATTATTTGCATTTTAATGCAGCTGCATTAGTAGATGCAGCTAAAGGCTACGAAGCACAATTAAACAATGGTGCAAAAATGTTAGTGTCTTTGGCAGGTGCTATGAGTACCGCAGAACTTGGTAAAAGTTTTGCAGAAATGATTCGTCAAGACAAAGTTCAAATCATTTCTTGTACTGGTGCAAATCTTGAGGAAGATATTATGAATTTGGTAGCGCACTCACATTACAAACGTGTGCCAAATTATCGTGATTTAACTCCTCAAGAAGAATGGGATTTATTAGAGAAAGGACTAAATAGAGTTACTGATACATGTATTCCTGAGCACGAAGCCTTTAGAAGATTACAAAAACATATTTTTAAAATCTGGAAAGATGCAGACGCTAAAGGCGAACGTTATTTGCCACATGAGTATATGTATAAAATGTTGTTGTCTGGTGTGCTAGAGCAGTACTATGAAATTGATTTAAAAGATTCGTGGATGTATGCCGCAGCTGAAAAGAATTTACCAATAATCTGCCCAGGTTGGGAAGATAGCACTATGGGAAATATTTTTGCGAGTTATGTGCTTAAAGGCGAATTGAAAGCTAGTACTATGAAGTCTGGTATTGAGTACATGACTTTTCTAGCAGATTGGTATACCGATAATTCTAAGAATGGTATTGGGTTCTTCCAAATAGGAGGAGGAATTGCTGGCGATTTTCCAATATGCGTAGTGCCCATGTTATATCAAGATATGGAACGCACAGATACACCGTTTTGGAGTTATTTTTGTCAAATTAGCGACTCTACAACAAGTTACGGTTCGTATTCTGGAGCAGTACCAAACGAAAAAATTACTTGGGGAAAATTAGGTATTGATACACCTAAGTTTATTATAGAAAGCGATGCAACTATTGTTGCGCCTTTAATTTTTGCTTATCTTCTAAACTTATAATGGAAGAACAGAAAATAGAAAATATCGAATTAAAGTATTTGACTGTTGATGATTTTGAAGAATTAAAATCGGCAACACTCGAATCTTACGGAGGTGTACTTGACAGCTATTGGAAAAAACATCATATTGAACAGTTAACTGCTATTTTTGCTAAAGGACAAGTCGTTATAAAAATAGATGGTAATATAGCAGGTTGTGCTTTATCACTTATAGTTAATTATAACAATATTGAAGATAATCATACCTATGCAGACATTATTGAAGGTGATAAATTTAAAAATCATGATTCTAATGGGGATGTGCTTTATGGCATTGATGTTTTTATAAAGCCAGAGTATAGAGGTTTACGATTAGGAAGACGTTTATATGATTACCGAAAAGAACTTTGTGAAGAGCTTAATTTAAAAGGGATTGTATTTGGTGGGCGAATGCCAAATTACCATAAGTATCAAAGTGAGTTAACACCAAAGGAGTATATAGAAAAAGTTAAACGAAAAGAGATACACGATCCAGTTTTAAACTTTCAAATATCTAACGATTTTCATCCATTAAGAATTATTAAAGGGTATTTAGAAGGCGATACTGCATCTAACGAATATGCTGTTTTAATGGAATGGGATAATGTATATTATACCAAGAAAACTAGAAAAGCCAGTAATATAAAAACGGTTGTAAGGTTAGGTTTAATTCAATGGCAAATGCGAACCTACAATAGTTTAGAAGAATTGATGCAACAAGTAGAATACTTTGTAGATAGTGTTGCAGCATACAGATCAGATTTTGCAGTATTTCCTGAGTTTTTTAACGCACCACTTATGGCAAAGTTTAATCATTTGCATGAACCTGATGCTATTAGAGAATTAGCAAAATATACCGAAGTTATTGTTGAGAAAATGCAGCAATTATCTATATCATATAACATTAATATTATTACTGGTAGTATGCCAGAAGTTATAGATAATAAATTGTTTAATGTTGGGTATTTATGTCGTAGAGATGGTAGCTTAGAGCGTTATGAGAAAATACATGTAACTCCAGACGAAGCAAAAGTTTGGGGAATGCAAAGAGGTAATAAGTTGCAAACATTTGAAACAGATGCAGGAAAAATAGGCATCTTAATTTGTTATGATTCTGAATTTCCAGAACTATCTCGTTTACTAGCAGACGAAGGAATGGATATCCTATTTGTACCCTTTTTAACCGATACACAAAACGGTTATTCTCGTGTACGATTATGTGCCCAAGCGCGAGCCATTGAAAACGAATGTTATGTTGCCATAGCAGGGAGTGTTGGTAACTTACCCAATGTTAATAATATGGATATTCAGTATGCGCAATCTGCAGTATTTACACCATGCGATTTTTCATTTCCAAGCAATGGCATTAAAGCAGAAGCGACCACAAATACAGAAATGATATTAGTAGCCGATGTAGATTTAAGCTTATTAAGAGAGTTGCATGCTTTTGGAGCTGTTAAAAATTTAAAAGATAGAAGAAAAGATTTTTACGATGTTATAAGAATTAAATAATATCTTTAACTAAAAATTAATTTTACCTAAGATAATGACAAAAAGAAACGACAATTTAAAACGTGTTATCGTAGATTTTAAAAAGTTAACACCAGAAATTCTAGCTTTATTGGTGGAGAAATATCCAGATGGTTATGATGAAGATCATATAGTAACCTTTAGAAACGCTCAAAACGAACTAATTGAAGCTGTTGAGGTTATTACAGATGATACTAAGTATTTGGTAAAAGTAAGCACAAAACTAGAGTTAACTATGGAGAATTATGATGAGGATGACTACGAAGATTTTGATGATGATGATCCAGAAGCTGTACAAGATCCAAACATTATTGATGAAGATTCTGAAGATTTAGATTAAAAACTAAAGACGCATCATTAAACAATTTAATAGATCTAATTTTTTTATGAAGCATAATCTGAACAATAAAACGAAACATATATATAATATTGACTACTAGTAGTTTTAATGATCAAAATTACTGTAAGTAATTCGGGCTTGTGGTAGGATGTTTTTCGATATTTTTTTCAATTTAATTTTAAAATCTGTACAATAATGAAAACAAATTTTTTGTTAA
>NZ_CAXIBN010000117.1:0-10387 GCF_964021735.1 uncultured Wocania sp.
GACGTAAAAAAGATATAGTGGATAGCCCGACACCTCTTGTGGTAACGTCCAAATAACTAAAATAAAAAAGCGCATTATAAAAATGCGCTTTTAAAATCCCAAAAATTTATAAATGTGACTAACTCAAATAATTAAATAATTGTGGACTGTCCTAAATGAATATTTTTAAAGTTTAAATTGGTTTCTTCTGGATTGTTTATATAATCTTCAATAAAATCGCCCACTTTTGTGGTGCTTATATTATCGTATTTAGTATTCAAATCTGGTGTTGTAATATGAAGTTTTAACGATTTATCTACAGCTTGTCGCACCAAAGCAGCTTCCTTGTTTAACCCAAAATGATCTAGCAACATAGCAGCCGATAAAATGGATGCTATGGGGTTTGCAATACCTTTATTAGCAAATTTACCATAGGCACCATGTATAGGTTCAAACATAGCGTGCTTATCGTTTATTGAAGCCGATGCTAGTAAACCAATAGAGCCAACAATAACGCTAGCTTCTTCAGATAAAATATCGCCAAACATGTTTTCAGTTAAAATAACATCAAATTGCCTTGGGTTTATAATAAGCTCCATGGCTGCATTATCGATGTACAGAAAATTTAATTTAACATCTGGATATTGTGATGCCAATTCTTGAACCACTTTACGCCATAAGCGAGACGTTGCTAAGGCATTGGCTTTGTCTACCAAAGTAAGTTTACGCTTTCTTGATTGTGCTGCTTTAAAGGCTAAATGTGCGATGCGTTCAATTTCAAAGCGTGAGTATTCGCAAATATCTGAAGCCGAATCGTTAGTTAATTTTTTCTCTCCAAAATAAAGTCCTCCAGTAAGCTCGCGATAAATTAAAATATCAGTATCGCGTATTTGCTTAATTTTTAAAGAAGATTTATTCAATAAATCTTCATAGGCTATAACAGGTCTTATATTGGCATATAAATCCAACGATTTACGAAGTCCTAAAAGCCCATGTTCTGGTCTTATTTTAGCATCAGGATCCATATCGTATTTAGCACTGCCAATAGCACCAAATAAAATAGCATCTGCATTTTCGCAAATGTTAATGGTTTCTTCTGGCAAGGCATTACCCGTTTTTTCAATTGCCGAAGCGCCAACAAGTGCTTTGTTAAAAGTGAATAGATGACCAAATTCCATAGCTATAGCTTTTAAAACCTTAACGGCTTGTGCTGTAACTTCTGGACCTATACCATCGCCTGGTAAAACGGCAATATTTAATTTCATCTATTTAATTTTAAGCTGAAACAATTTCTCTGTAAACTTTACTTTTCTCTATAATTTTATGAATGTCTGAGTCATCAACTTCTTTCTTTTTGTCGGCAAAATCTAAAAAGTTAGTGTAAATTTCATCTAACTGAAGTTTCGTTAATTCGTAGCCTATATTTTTTGCTCTATATGCTAAAGCAGCTCTACCGCTTCTTGCTGTTAATACAATGGCAGATTCGGTTACACCAACATCTTTAGGATCTATAATTTCGTAAGTTTCACGATTTTTAATCACACCATCTTGATGAATTCCAGAGCTATGTGCAAAAGCATTAGCACCAACAATAGCTTTGTTTGGTTGCGTATAAATCCCCATACTATCCGACACTAATTGGCTAATGCCATAAAGCATTTCGGTTTGAATATTAGTATCTAAATTTAAGTAAGGATGTTGTTTTAATATCATAACAACTTCTTCTAAGGCTGTATTTCCTGCACGCTCTCCAATGCCATTAATAGTGCATTCTATTTGACGTGCTCCATTAATTACACCCTCAATAGAGTTTGCTGTTGCTAAGCCTAAATCGTTATGGCAATGGCACGACAAAATAGCTCTATCGATACCTTTTACGTTTTCTTTTAAATACTTAATTTTTGCACCGTATTCGTGCGGTAAACAATACCCCGTAGTATCTGGAATATTCAAAACAGTTGCTCCAGCTTTTATAACCGCTTCGCAAACACGAGCTAAATATTCATTATCGGTTCTTCCAGCATCTTCGGCATAAAATTCAACATCTTCAACAAAAGATTTAGCATAACTAACAGCTTTTACTGCGCGTTCAATAATATCTTCTTGAGTCGATTTGAATTTGTGTTTTATATGAGAATCTGAAGTACCAATCCCCGTATGAATTCGTGGTGTTTTGGCATATTTTAAAGCTTCAGCAGCTACTTTTATATCGTTTTCAACAGAGCGTGTTAGCCCACAAACTGTTGCGTGCTTAACAATTTTAGATATTTCTTCAACCGATTTAAAATCGCCAGGACTTGATACAGGAAAGCCAGCTTCTATAATATCTACACCTAAATTATCAAGCTGTTCTGCTATAATTAATTTTTGTTCTGTATTAAGTTTACAACCAGGGACTTGCTCGCCATCGCGAAGTGTTGTATCAAAAATTTGGACGTTATTATCAGACATTTAGTAAAATATATTTTCGTATTGTATTACGAATGTATATTTTGGTTTCTTAAAATGAGAATTCAACATACATTTTTTACGATGTTTAACTTAAGTGTTAGGTTTTTAAATAATTGAAAATTAATAAGTTAAGTGTGTTTTAATAATTATGACAAAAGAGCAAAAAGATAATTTGTTTGTATTGGTAAAGTCGCTGTCTAAATCTGAAAAAAGACAGTTTAAGCTTTACGTAGGTAGATTGGGTGTAAATGAAGACTCAAAATTTTTGATGCTTTTTAACATTCTTGATAAGCTTTCAGTTTATGATGAAGCCGTTATTTTAAAGAAAGGGATTGTTAAAAAACAGCAATTATCAAATCTAAAAGCGCATTTATATAAACAGATTCTTATTAGTTTAAGATTGAATCCGTCACATCAAAATATAAGGATTCAAATACGAGAACAACTCGATTTTGCCACTATTTTATATCACAAAGGGCTTTATAAACAAAGCTTAAAAATTTTAGATAAAGCCAAAACTTTAGCAATAAACAACGAAGAAAAAAACATTGCTTATGAAATTGTTGAGCTTGAAAAAATAATTGAATCTCAATATATAACTCGAAGTTTAAATAATAGAGCAGACGAGTTAACAGTTCAGGCTAAAGAGCTTAGTTTACAAAATGTTTTGGCTAGTAAATTGTCTAATATATCATTGCAATTATATGGTTTATTTTTAAAAACGGGCTATATCAAAAATGATACAGAACATAAACGCATAACAAAATATTTTAATGACAGACTGCCTAAATACGATATTAATAAGTTAGGATTTAGGGAGAAATTATGGCTATATAAAGCTTATTTATGGTATAGTTTTTTAACCTTAGATTTTTTATCGTGTTATAAGTATGCTACTAAGTGGGTTAATCTTTTTTATGAAAATAAGGATATGATTGTGCTAAATCCTGTCTTTTTTTTAAGAGGAAACCACTATTTATTAGAAGCTTTATTTTATTTAAGGCATTATGAAAAATTTAAAGAAACACTGTTTAAGCTTGAAGAGGTTACTAAAGAAAAGTGGTTTCCTTTGGATGATAATAATGAAAGTTTAGCCTTTTTATATATTTATAATAACAAATTTAATTTGCATTTTATAGAAGGTAGTTTTGCTGAAGGTTTACCTTTAATAGATGAGGTTTTAGAGCAATTAAAGAAATACAAAAACCGTATAGACGAGCATCATGTTATGGTGTTTTATTATAAAATAGCGAGTATGTATTTTGGTGCTGGAGAAAACAAAAAGTGTATTCAGTTTTTAGAAAAAATAATTAGCAATAAATCGCTTCAAATGCGCGAAGATTTACTGTGTTTTTCTAGAATATTAAACTTGGTAGCGCATTACGAAGCTGGAATGGATTATAACTTAGATGTATTAATAAAAAGCACCTATAAGTTTTTAATTAAAATGGAGGACTTGTACGAAGTACAAAAAGAATTTATTAAATTTTTAAGAGGTTTAGGTGATATCTATCCACAAGATGTTAAAGCGGAATTTATTAAACTGCATAAAAAATTAAAGGAATTTGAAGATGATCCTTACCAAAGCAGGGCATTCCTTTATTTAGACATCATTTCGTGGTTAGAATCTAAAATTGAAAACAAACCCGTTGGCTTCATAATTAGAAATAAATTTGAAACTGAAATTTTGCAGAATCCATAATTTTTCAAAAAAAATCAAAAAAAATTAGGATTTTAAATTTTTCTAACTGAATATTTGTACTCACAAAGTTCAATAACTTATTGAAATGTTATCAAGAAAGGTGGAGGGATTAGACCCTGCGAAACCTTAGCAACCCTTTATTCGTAAAGAAGGTGCTAAATTCTACTTAAACTACTAAATATAATTAGTGTTTTAGATAGATAACCAAACAAAATTACTTTCTGTAATTTTAATAATTTCTTTTTAACATTTTTCTATTAAGTACGCTTTTACAAGCGCATTTTGGCTTTTGGTTTAATCATTTATTAACTCAAAAAAATTAGAAAAATGAGTACACAAAAATTAGCAACTAATGCATTACATGCTGGGCACGACGTAACTACAAACGCAGGAACTAGAGCTGTGCCAATTTATCAAACTACATCGTATGTTTTTAATAATTCCGATCACGCAGCTAACCTGTTTTCATTAAAAGAACTAGGGTTTATATACACCCGTTTAAACAATCCAACAAATCAAATATTACAAGACCGTTTAGCTGCAGTAGAAGGTGGTATTGGAGCAGTAGTATTCGCTTCTGGAACATCTGCTATTTCAACAGGTTTACTAACGTTGTTAAAAGCTGGAGATCATATTGTAGCATCAAGTAGTTTGTATGGTGGAACATATAACTTGTTAAGCGTAACATTACCGCGTTTGGGTATTACAACTACTTTTGTTGATGCGTCAAATCCAGAGAATTTTGCTGATGCTGTACAAGATAATACTAGAGCCTTTTTTGTTGAGTCTTTAGGAAATCCAAAATTAGATGTATTAGATTTAGAAGCTATTTCAGTACATTCAAAAGCCGCTGGAGTTCCTTTTATTGTTGATAACACAGTGGCAACGCCAGTATTGTTAAATCCACTAAAACATGGTGCAGATATTGTAATCCACTCATTAACTAAATATATTGGCGGACAAGGAACGTCTATTGGAGGAGCCATTATTGACGGTGGAACTTTTAATTGGGCAAATGGTAAATTTCCAGAATTTACAGAGCCATCAGCAGGTTATCATGGTTTAGTTTATCACGAAGCTTTAGGAGCTGCATCCTATACTTTTAAATTAATTTTAGAAGGTTTAAGAGATTTTGGTGGGGCGTTAAGTCCAACAAACGCATTCAATATTATTCAAGGTTTAGAAACACTTCCAGTAAGAATCAAGCAACATAGTGAAAACGCGTTGGAAATTGCCAAATGGTTAGAGGCTCAAGATGAAGTGGCTTGGGTAAATTACCCAGGTTTAGAGTCTAGCAAGTATAAAAAACTAGCAGATAAATACTTGCCAAAAGGACAAAGTGGTATTGTAACTTTTGGACACAAAGGTGGTTTTGATGCGGCTAAAAAGATTGCAGATAACACCAAATTATTTTCGTTGCTTGCTAACATTGGTGATACTAAATCACTTATTATTCACCCTGCAAGTACTACACATCAGCAATTAGATGAAGCTGAACAAGCATCGGCAGGTGTGTCTTCAGATTTAATTAGGCTATCTGTAGGTATTGAAGATATAGACGATTTAAAAGACGATTTAAAAGCAGCTTTTAAAACCATTTAATCATAATTGAGTTTTAATTTTATAGGTGTAAAAAACAAATAACAGTTGAAAGAAGAACTATCACATATTATCATTTCAAACTTTATTACTGAAAGTAAAGCGGTAAATTCTGAAATTAAGTTAAGCTATCAAGTGTTTGGTAAACCTTTAGGTACAACACCAATAGTGTTAGTAAACCATGCTTTAACAGGAAATAGTAATGTTGCGGGAGAAGGAGGCTGGTGGGCAGATCTTATTGGCGATAACAAAGTTATAGATACTAAATTATACTCTGTTTTAGCCTTTAATATTCCAGGCAATGGGTTTGATGGTTTTGTTATTGAAAACTATAAAGATTTTGTTGCACGAGATATTGCTAATCTATTTTTATTAGGACTAGAAGCATTAAAAATTGAAAAATTGTTTGCTGTTATTGGAGGCTCTTTAGGCGGTGGAATTGCTTGGGAAATGGCAGTTTTAAAACCCGATTTTACAAAGCATTTAATTACGGTAGCTACCGATTGGAAATCAACAGATTGGTTAATTGCCAATTGCCAAATTCAAGAGCAATTTTTATTAAATTCTAAGAATCCGGTACACGATGCAAGAATGCATGCTATGCTGTGTTATCGTACTCCAGAATCGTTTAAGGAACGTTTTCAACGCTCAAAAAATGAAGATTTAGAAATTTTTAATGTTGAAAGTTGGTTGCTACATCATGGTAATAAATTGCAGGAGCGTTTTCAGCTTTCAGCTTATAAATTAATGAATCAGTTGTTAAAAACCATTGATGTAACAAAAAACAGAAAAAACGATTTTAATGTTTTAGAAAACATTAAAGCCAACATTCATATTATAGGTGTCGATTCCGATTTGTTTTTTACAGCCGAAGAAAACAGGCAAACCCATAAACAATTAGCGGTTACAAACCCTAATGTTACCTATAATGAAATTAATTCGGTGCATGGACACGATGCATTTTTAATAGAATATGAACAATTAGAAAAAATAATAGAAGGCATTTTTGTGCCAAATTCTAAAAAAAGAAAAATGAAAGTATTAAAGTTTGGAGGAAAATCTTTAGCAAACGGAGATGGATTACATAAAGTGCTTTCCATTATTGAAAATAAAGTAAATGATGGCGAAAAAATTACAGTAGTAGTTTCAGCTAGAGGCAATGCCACAGATGATTTAGAAGCTATTTTAAACAAAACCTTAAAAGGTGAAGATTACCAAGAATCGTTACAAGCATTTAAAGCATATCAAAAAGAACCTTTAAAAACGATTGATTTTTCAGAAGAATTTTCAATCCTAGATAAATTGTTTGAAGGTGTTAGTTTATTACGTGATTACAGTCAAAAAACTAAAGACGAAATTTTAGCACAAGGTGAATTGTTAACTATAAAACTATTGTCTAGTTTATTAAATGAAAGAGGAATTAAAGCTAAGGCTACAGATTCAAGACAACTATTTAAAACAGATGACACCTTTGGTAATGCACAACCAATTTCGCAAATATCAAAAGATAACGTTCGTAACTATTTTAAGCAAAATGCAGATGCAGTAAATATTGTAACAGGCTTTATTGCTTCTAATTCTAAAGGAGAAACCACTACTTTAGGAAGAAATGGGAGTAATTATTCCGCAGCATTATTAGCAAATTTTTTAGATGCTGAAGAGCTTCAAAATTACACGCATGTAAACGGAATTTATACGGCAAATCCAGATTTGGTTGCCGATGCCCAAAAGATTAGAGAATTATCTTTTAGTGAAGCTAACGAATTAGCTAATTTTGGAGCTACTGTTTTACACGCTAAAACTATAATTCCGTTAGTAGAAAAAAATATCAGTCTTCGTATTTTAAACACCTTTAACCCTGATGATGAAGGCACGCTAATTACAGCAAAAACAAGTTCAAAAGAAGTAACCTCGTTATCCGTTTTAGACAACGTTGCGTTGTTAAATTTAGAAGGTCGCGGATTATTAGGTAAAATTGGTGTCGATGCCAGAATTTTTAGAGCTTTAAGCGACCATGGTATTAGTGTAAGCATTATTTCTCAAGGATCTTCAGAAAGAGGTATTGGGTTAATTATTGATGCAGAAAAAGCGACTCAAGCTGTTATTGCTTTGGAGCGCGAATTCGAAAGCGATTTTTACTCGCAAGATGTGAATAAAATTGAAGTGGTTGATGATGTCTCAGTAATTTCAATCATTGGAATTGAGCTGAGTTCTTTTCATAAACCGTTTAATGCCTTAATAAAAAATCAAATTACGCCACTATTATTCAATAATACGGTTACAGGCAGAAATGTGAGTTTGGTTGTTAAAAAAAATCAATTACATAAAGCCGTTAATGTAATTCATGGGGAGGTTTTCGGAATTTCTAAAAAGATAAATATTGCCATTTTTGGTCACGGCGGAGTTGGAGGCGCATTAATCAATCAGATTTTAAAATCAAAAAATGAGATTGAAAAACGCAAAGGCATCAATCTAAATGTGTTCGCCATTGCCAATTCAAGAAAACTCATTTTAAACAAAAAGGGAGTCAATGAAAATTGGCAAGATGATTTAAAATCTACTTTACAAGAAAGTTCAATCGAATCTATTATAGCATTTGCAAAATCACATCATTTAGAAAATTTAATTGCAGTTGATAACACTTCAAGTTCGGAGTTTCATTCAAATTACGTACCATTAGTAGAAGCTGGTTTCGATTTGGTGTCGTCTAATAAAATTGCTAACACCATTTCACACGATTTTTATACTCATTTAAGAGCTCAATTAAAAGAAAATAATAAGGATTATTTATACGAAACTACTGTGGGTGCAGGTTTACCTTTAATAGATACCATTAAATTATTACATGAATCTGGAGAGAATATTACCAGAATTAGAGGGGTGTTTTCAGGAACGTTGAGTTATTTGTTCAATAATTTTTCTGTGGAAGACAAACCGTTTAGCGAAATTATTCAAGAAACCATTGATAAAGGTTTTACAGAACCAGACCCGAGAGAAGATTTTTCAGGAAACGATGTGGCGAGAAAGTTATTAATTTTAGCCAGAGAATTAGATTTACAAAACGAATTTGAAGATGTTGAGGTTCAGAATTTAATTCCTGAAGCCTATCAAAATATTTCGGTTGAATCATTTTTGAGTCAGTTGGATGTTTTAGATGAAGAATTTCAAAAGATAAAAGACAATCAAGAAAAAGGACATGTTTTAAGATATGTGGGTGATTTATCAGGAGATTTATCACAAGATAAAGGAAACTTAGAAGTGAAATTAGTATCCATTCCAGAAGATAGTACTTTAGGTCATGTAAAAGGAAGTGATGCCATTTTTGAAATTTTTACAGAATCTTATGGCGAGCAACCCATCGTTATTCAAGGCGCAGGAGCAGGGGCAGAAGTTACTGCAAGAGGGGTTTTTGGAGATATTTTAAGATTGTCGAAACACATTAACTAGTGTCAGGTCGATTGCAGTCGAGACCTAAAAGAAACAAAAAATGAGTAAACAGAAAAAACAATTCGAAACCGAAGCTATTCGTACACAATTAAATCGTACCGAATTTTTAGAACATACAAGTCCGTTATACTTAACATCAAGTTTTATTTTTGAAGATGCCGAAGATATGCGTGCTTCTTTTAGTGAAGAAAAAGAACGTAATATTTACAGCCGTTTTACAAACCCAAATACTTCAGAGTTTGTAGATAAAATTTGTAAAATGGAAGGCGCCGAAAGCGGTTATGCATTTGCCACAGGAATGGCTGCGGTATTTTCAACCTTTGCAGCCTTGTTAAATAGTGGCGATCATATTGTTTCTGCACGCTCAGTTTTTGGTTCAACACATACACTGTTTACTAAGTATTTACCAAAATGGAATATTACAACTAGCTATTTTGATATCAACGAACCCGAAACTATTGAGCATTTTATTACGCCTAAAACAAAAATTTTATTTGCAGAATCACCAACAAATCCAGCTATTGATATTATCGACTTAGAGTTGTTAGGAAACATTGCCAAAAAACATAATTTAATTTTAGTCATCGATAACTGTTTTGCAACACCATATTTGCAGCAGCCTATAAAGTTTGGAGCGCATTTGGTTATTCATTCTGCAACCAAATTAATTGACGGACAAGGACGTGTTTTAGGTGGTGTTACTGTTGGAAATGCAGATTTAATTCGTGAGATTTATTTGTTTGCCAGAAATACAGGACCAGCTTTATCACCTTTTAATGCGTGGACTTTATCTAAAAGTTTAGAGACCTTAGCTGTGAGAGTCGATAAACATTGCGAAAACGCCTTAAAAGTAGCAGAGTTTTTAGAAGCCCACCCAAAAGTAAGTTGGGTAAAATACCCGTTTTTAAAATCGCATCCGCAGTACGAAGTCGCTAAAAAACAAATGAAGCTTGGTGGAAATATTGTCGCTTTTGAAGTTAAAGGCGGTATTGAAGCAGGGCGGGAATTTTTAGATGCTATTAAAATGTGTTCTTTATCTGCTAATTTAGGAGATACCAGAACTATTGTAACGCATCCAGCAAGTACAACACACAGCAGTTTAGCAGAAGCAGATAGATTAGTGGTTAATATTACCGATGGATTGGTACGTGTTTCTGTTGGCTTAGAACATGCAGATGATATTATTGCGGATTTGGAGCAGGCTTTGGG
>NZ_CAXIBN010000118.1:0-10358 GCF_964021735.1 uncultured Wocania sp.
AACTAAATTATTAACAACACTTATAGCTTGCTTTATTATTACAAACGTATTCTCTCAAACCAATTTAAATGATTACAAATATGTAATCGTTCCTAAAAAATTCGATTTTTTAAAAGAAGAAAACCAATACCGTATGAATGAATTAGGAAAGTTTTTATTCGAAAAACAGGGTTTTATCACTTTAATGGAAGGTGAAAATTATCCAGACGATTTTAAACAAAATCGCTGCATAGGTTTAAATTCTAATGTTTTAAAAGAATCTGGAATGTTTAAAACGAAATTAACGGTTGTTTTAAAAGATTGTAATGATCAAGTAATTTACACATCGCAATTAGGAGAAAGTAGAATAAAAGAATATGATAAGGCATATACGGAAGCATTACGAAACGCTTTTAAATCTTTTGAAGATATAAACTATAGTTATGTGCCTAATAATAAAAATGTGGTTACTGTTATTAAAAAAGATGTTGAAACTAAAAATGAGGTAGCTCAAGAAATTCAGAAACTAAAAGAGGAAATACAATCTTTAAAAAAGGAAAATAAAGAGGTTATTGAGGTTGTTGAAACTAAAGCTGAAGTTGAAGAAATTGTTGTAGTACCAGTAAAAGAAACTGTTATAGAAGGCGCATCTAATGTGCTATATGCACAAGTAATTGAAAACGGATTTCAGTTGGTAGATAGTTCTCCAAAAGTGGTTTACAGAATTAAAAGCACAAATTTAGATAACGTGTTTTTAGTTGAAAATAAAAGTGCTATTATCTACAAAAAAGGAGATGATTGGATTTTAGAGTTTTATTCAAATAATGTTTTAAAACAGGAAACTTTAAATATTAAGTTCTAGTGTTATATAATAACAAACTAAAATGCAACTGAATACTGTGAACTAATTTAATACCCGTATTTATCTTTCCAACGTTGTTTTAAAAACTCCCGATGTGCATTTTCTCTAGCGTTATTTCCGGGGTCGTAAAGTGTGGTGTTTTTTATTTCGTCTGGCATAAACTCTTGATTGGCAAAGTTAGTATTGTAGTTGTGTGCATACTTGTAATTATCACCATAACCAAGTTCTTTCATCAGTTTTGTGGGGGCATTTCTAACCTCCAACGGCACACTTAAATCACCAGTTTCTTTAACTAATTGTTGTGCTTTACCAATGGCTTTGTATGCGGCGTTGCTTTTTGGTGAACAAGCTAAATAGGTGGCGCATTGGCTTAAAATAATTCTGGACTCGGGGTAGCCAATAGTCGTTACCGCCTGAAATGTGTTGTTGGCAATTACCAAAGCGGTTGGGTTGGCGTTGCCAATATCTTCGCTAGCAAGAATAAGTAAACGGCGCGCAATAAACTTAACATCTTCACCGCCTTCAACCATGCGAGCCAACCAATAAACCGCAGCATTTGGGTCACTGCCACGAATGGATTTTATAAACGCCGAAATAATATCATAATGCTGTTCGCCTGTTTTATCGTAGCGTACGGTATTATTTTGAATTTTCTTTAAAACGTCTTCATCAGTAATTGTAATATTATCAGAATCATATGAATTTACAATAAGCTCAAAAATATTTAGTAGTTTTCGAGCATCCCCGCCAGAGAGTTTTAAAAGCGCATTAGTTTCTTTTAAATCAATAGTTTTTTTAGAAATAAATTCATCTTTTTCAATAGCTCGTTTTATAAGTGTTTCTAAATCTTTTTTGTCAAAAGCATTTAAAATATATACTTGACAACGTGATAAAAGTGCCGAAATCACTTCGAAACTCGGATTTTCAGTTGTAGCACCAATTAAGGTAATCCAACCTTTTTCAACCGCTTGAAGCAAAGAATCTTGTTGCGATTTACTAAACCTATGAATTTCGTCAATAAACAAAATAGGATTTTTAGTAGTAAATAAACCGCCACTTTGTTTAGCTTTATCAATAACGTCACGAATATCTTTTACGCCAGAATTTATGGCGCTAAGCGTATAAAAAGGCCTGCCAGATTCGGTTGCAATAATATTCGCAAGTGTAGTTTTCCCCGTTCCTGGTGGTCCCCAAAAAATCATCGAAGGTATCAAACCTTGTTTTATATGCTGTGTTAAAGCACCTTTTTTGCCAACTAAATGCGTTTGGCTCACATAATCTTCTAAAATTTTTGGACGTAAACGTTCGGCTAATGGCTCATTCATAACGTAAAATTAAAGCATTTATTCCTGTGGAGGCAGGAATCTTTTAAAAGAATTTATGAACTTAAAGGTATTATTTATTTTAGATTCCGAAAATTACATTTTAATTTTTTTTTGGCGTGCCCCCGAAGAAAATTCGGGGTCGGGCTTTCCGTTATTAGTTTTGGCTCGATGCGCGCCTCGCCAAAAGCTAACCACTGCAATCCCTCACGAGGGTATATCTGCCATTTTAGCATCTAATTAAAACATGGTTAACTATTTGCTATCTTTAGTACAATGAATAATAAAGAACATTTTAAATTCTCAACAGGCGTTATTGCTTACCCAGTATTATTCGTATTAATTATATGGTTAGTGTTTTGGTTCGAGGTACGCTTTGGTTTTAATTTTAGTAAATATGGCGTTTATCCACAAACTTTAAAAGGATTAAGAGGTGTTGTTTTAAGTCCGTTTATTCATGGCGATATTCAACACATTTATCATAATACCATTCCATTGTTTGTTTTGTCAACAGCGTTGTTTTATTTTTATCGTCCTATTACTTGGAAAGTGTTAGTCTTCGGCATTTTGTTTTCAGGATTTCTAACCTGGTGTATTGGCAGACCATCGTATCATATTGGTGCGAGCGGACTCATTTATGTTTTAGTCAGCTTTACTTTTTTTAAAGGCGTATTTGCAAAACATTATAGGCTTATTGCTTTGTCATTATTGGTTATCTTTTTATACGGAAGCATGATTTGGTACGCTATCCCTTTAGAAAAAGGTATTTCTTGGGAAGGACATTTATCGGGTTTAATAGTGGGTTTATTATTTGCTTTATTTTTTAGAAAAGAAATTGCAAAGCCTAAAAAATATGTTTGGGAACGCGACGATTATAATGAAGAAAATGACCCATTTTTAAAACATTTTGATGAAAACGGTAATTTTATAGAAACTATTGAAACCGAAGAAGAGCAGGAGCAACCCACTATAAATTATGCATATAAAAAGCATTCAGAAAAAGATTGAATTGCTATTGAAAATATTTTTAAGTGTTACTGAAAACTAAGACTGTTTACTGCAAACGTTGCCTCACAACTTCATATAAAAAAGCACCACAAGCCACCGATACATTTAACGATTCAATATCACCTAAAATAGGTAGTTTTGCTTTAGCATCAACCACCTTTAAAGTTGAGGGGTTAATACCTCTACCTTCCGATCCCATAATAATAGCACAAGGCTCTGTAAAAGACACATCGTATATCATATCCTGAGTTTTTTCGGTAGCAGCAATTACTTTTATGCCAGAAGCTTGCATATAAAATACCGCATCTTTTATATGATCTACTTTGCAAATGGGTATTTTAAAAACAGCTCCAGCACTTGTTTTGATAGTATCTCCGTTTACTGGTGCACCACCTTTTTTCTGAATAATAATGCCATCAACACCTGTGCATTCAGCAGTTCTAATAATAGCTCCAAAGTTTCTAACATCGCTTAATTGATCCAATAGTAAAAACAATGGTGTTTTTCCAGATTCCATAACCTTTAAAACCAATTCTTCCATATTATGGAATTCAATTGGAGATATTTGTGCAACAACACCTTGGTGGTTTTTGTTAGTTAAGCGATTAAGCTTTTCAACAGGAACGTAAGATTTGTTAATAGATTTCCTATTTAACAAGGATTCTAGTTCGCTAAATAATTCGCCTTTTAAGCCTTTTTGAAGAAAAACTTTATCTACGTTTTCACCAGCATTTACAGCTTCTATAATGGCTCTTATGCCGAATATTTGTGTTTGATCTTGCATGGGATAAAGGTATAAAAAAGTTATTGGTCTAAGAAGTTTAACCTACAAAGAGTTTATTTTGCATTATAGGCTCATTATATTAATTTTAATTAATGTTTTTATAAAAATTTAAGGTTATGTTAAAACCTCTAAATCATTTATAATCAGAACAAATATGATTATATTTACAATGAATCAATCAATCAAAATAAATCAAAATTGAAAACCAAGGTTTTACTTTTAATATTAGTCTTATTTACTTGTTTTGCTTTTTCGCAAAAAGAATCGGCTAACTGGTATTTTGGTGAATTTGCAGGCCTTAATTTTAACACACCAAATCCAACACCGCTTTTAGATAGTAAATTAGCTACAAGTGAAGGTTGTGCAACTATATCAGATCCTAACGGGAATCTTTTGTTTTATACTGATGGTGTAACTATTTGGGATAGACGCCATCAAGTTATGCCTAATGGACAAGGTCTTTTAGGGCATAGTTCTAGTACGGAATCTGCTTTAATTGTACCAAAGCCAGGAAGTAAAACAAAATATTATTTGTTTACTATTGATAAGCCAAGTTACTATTTAACAGAAGACGAACCCATTGATGGGGTTAATTATTCAGAAATAGATTTATCATTAAACAATAATTTTGGTGATGTTGTATCTGCGGTTAAAAACAAGCATTTAATTACATATGACTCTACAGATCCTCTCCAAAATGAATATAAATCATCTGAAAAGATAACAGCAGTTACTCATAGCAATGGTAGTTCTGTTTGGGTTATTACTCAATTCATGAATAAATTTTATTCATTTCTAATTGATGGAAATGGTGTTAATGAAACACCAATTATATCTAATGTCCAACAAACTGTTGCTCCTCTTTTTAATGATGATGGTGCAAATATCACTGCAATAGGCTATTTAAAAGTTTCTCCAGACGGTAAAAAAATCGCGATTGCTCATAGCTCAACTTCCCTAGGAAATGGAGGTCCAAAAAACCCAAAAAAGCAATCTGGTAAAGTACTTTTGTATGATTTTGATAACACTTTTGGTAATGTGTCAAATCAGTTGGAGATTCTCTCTGAATCTTATCCTTATGGCGTTGAGTTTTCACCTAACTCAAAACTATTATATATAACTGATAATTTTTATGATGACGATGATAGATTTAATCATAGTCATTTATTTCAGTTTAATTTAGAAAGCTCAGATATTGCTAACTCTAAAGAAAATATAAGTATTTCAAAAAATGTTGCAGGAGCCTTGCAATTAGCTATAGATGGTAAAATTTACAGAGCAGGATTTCGAATTTCGTCAGAAGGTTTAAACCTTTCAGTAATTAATAAGCCAAATGAGATTGGTACTGCTGCTGGTTATTCTGAAAATTCGATAAATCTAGGAGGCAAAGCAGCATACTTGGGGCTTCCTCCATTTGTGCAATCTATATTTTTGTACACTTTCGATTATGAGTATACGTGTTTTGGGGATCAAACCCGTTTTTTTGTGACTTCAGAGGAGCCTTATGATAGTGTGCTTTGGGATTTTGGTGATGGACAAACATCAAGCCTCAATGAACCATTACATATTTATTCACAAGCTGGAGCGTATACTGTAAGTTTAACTATGTATTTGAATGGTGTTGAGCAAGGCCCTTTTTTAAAGCAAGTCATTATTTCTCAACCGCCAGATGTAATGAAAACCACTTTTGATTTAGTACAATGCGACTCTGCCGATAATAATCCAAATGATGGAATAGCACCTTTTAATTTACAACTTGCTAATGCTCCTTTAAGTTTATATACGCAAGATGCTATTCAGGTTTACTATTATAATTCAATGACAGAGGCCATTAATGACACTGATAATTTTAACGCCATTGATGAAATTTATACCAATCAATCCAATGGAGAAATAGTATATGCCAAAGTGTTCAAGGCCAATACAGATTGCTTTAGTATGGCTACAGTGAGATTGAATACAACACAAGCCATTGATATTGGTACTCACGAATTAGGAGCTTGCGACCCTGATGAAGATAATCTTGCAGATTTCGATTTAGAATCTGAAGGGATTAGAATAGCATCTGTTTTAAACCTTCCAACAAATGTTGATATATCATTTTACGAAGATAAAAATGATGCTGCCATAGGGATTAGTCCGTTGCCAAATATATACACATCAACAAATAATACAGTATATATTAGAGCTGAAAGCGATAGTGCATGTTATGGTACTGGCGTTTTAAGTTTAGAAGTAAAATCTTTTCCTCAATTAGAAGATCAAGTTATAAATGTTTGCATTTCAGATTTCCCAATAATCATTGATGCGGGACTCAGTTCAAGTCAAGTAAGTAGTTATGATTATGACTGGAGTACTAATGAAGTTTTAAATGAAATTTCAATTTCACAAGCAGGTGTTTATACAGTTAATGTTATTGATCCTTTGCTTAATTGTGAAGACATGATAACCATTACGGTGAATCAGAATGAAATTCCCGTAATTCAAGATTTAGTTATTAATGACAGAAACTTAATGGTTGTACTTGATAATACTAGTGATAATTTTGTTTATGCTATTGATGATGAGTTTGGTACGTATCAAGCAAGTAATTCTTTTTTAAATTTGCCATACGGAAAGCATACACTTTATATTATGGATAATTTAAACTGTGATAGAATATCAAAAGATTTTTATATTCTTGGATTTCCTAAATACTTCACTCCAAATAATGATAATTCTAATGATACTTGGAATGTCGCAGGTTTAGACCCAGGCTTATTCGGGTCTCAATTATTAACTATGGAAATTTTTAATCGGTATGGGAAATTATTAAAAACCTTTAATCCAAATCAATCCATTGGTTGGAATGGAAAATTTAAAGGAAACCTTTTAATTGATGATGACTATTGGTATTGTTTAAAATTTCCAAGTGGAGAAGAGTATAGAGGACATTTTTCATTAAAAAGATAATTATTGATAAATTTATAGTTTAATAAGATTAGTTATGAAACACTATATTTTCAAAAATATCCTTAAATGCCCATTCTGCAGCTACATAAGATTTTGGACTATTTAATTTTGAGCCTTGTCTGTTTCCAGAAACAGCATAACCAAAAGCATCCCAAATATTACCTTCGTTATCTATTAAAACATTAGGAAATTCATTTACATCTAATGCAGCAAATGATAAATTGCTTGGCAAATAAAAGGCATTAAAATATACTTTTTCTTTACTACCTACAATTATCACATCTTGACCATTAACTGATGTGTAATCTAACTCTATTCCATTAGAGAAATTATTATAGCTGAATACATGTACTATATCATCAAAAACATGCTCATGTATAACGCCTAGTAAATTATTGTAATCTATAGGAACTGGATCTTCATCACAGTTGCAATCTGCCACATCAGGATGATTAAATACCATGGCATTCGGGAAATGTGTTTTTACACTTAACCAATAAGATTCTATAATATTAAAGGTTTTAAGTCTAATTTCTTTACTTGAGTCTCTAAGACCACGTATAGCCATTTGAGACCAATAATACTTTAAATTTGCATCAGTAGTAATGAGATTATCTTTGTATAGAAACCCAGAAGCTTTCATTATAATAATTTCTCCGTTTGGTAACCTTCTATCAAATGAGAGTGCGCTTTCGGTTATTGGACAGTAGGTTATAGCCAAAGGAACATCTCCAAATGTATCATTTATAACTTCAAAATTATTAGTATAATCGTATGGGTATGCATAAACTTGTCCATTTATTTTCAAAAGCGCAAGTCTTGAATTCTCATTTAAAAACCCTATTGCATCAACTTCTGAAACACTTTTGTAGTTTGGGTTTTCTTTAACAGGATAAGTCCCTCCGCCAGCTATATCTGTTTTAGGTACGCACCATAAATTATCTAAAACTTCATCGTTATTATCTTTAGTAGTGTTTTCTGCTGAACAATTTACCAGTAAGATAAAAGTTAATATTAAAAATTGTTTCATTTTTCAAATGTATTTACCTTTAAGTCGGTAATTGAATATGTATATTACAAAAAGAGCCTTATAAGTTTTAAACTTATAAGGCTCTACTCTAATATAAAAAAAGGAACTAAAACTAGTTTACATCCCAGAATAATTTAGTTTGCTGAGAATCTCCGCCAATAGCAGTAGATGCAGCTTCCCAATTTGTTCCATTTAAATTTTGCTCATCAATAGGATACGTGTATCTATATGGTAATGGAGTGCCTTGATCAACAGGAATTTGTAAAGTAGGGGTATCAAATTTTCTCCAAGCTGTAAAGCCTTCAAACCCTCTATTAAACATAGCTATCCAAAACTGATTTCCAATTTTTTCTCTCCAAGTACCAGGAGCAGTTGTATAAGCAACATCCGGATTAGCCATATAAGTAGCTAAGTCACTAGCACCCCAATAATCAAAAGATGCAGCAATTCCATTATTATAATGCTCTTCGGCAGTACCACCTACTGTGAAACCAAGCTCAGCAGCTTCTGCTAAATAAAAAGATACTTCTGCGAAATCTATTAAAGAAGCAGGATTGGTAGGATCATGAATTGCATCACCGAAATGAGTATGAACAGCATATGAAGCTACAGTTCCATAATTTCCACCAACGTAAGTACCAGCACCTAAATTATCGTCAAAATATACAGCTCGTCTTGGATCATCAAGATTGTTCATAAAATTAACGATTGTATTTGCAGGAATATGATCTGCACGACCAGATTGTACAAGGTCAACCCAAACAGGATTTGTATTTGGTGTAGTACCTTCATAATTAATGGTTGCATTGTCTGCATTGGATGTAAATGCTCCACCACTAAAGCCAGCTTCTATAGTAGACTTAGCTAATGTTGGGTTAACATCTGTAAGACGACTTCCTAAGCGAATCATTAAAGAATTTGCAAATTTAACCCACGCTGCAGAATTTCCATCATATAAGCGGTCAGCTGTACTGTAACCAGAACCACTCAAACCAGGGATGGCAGCTGTTAAACGTGTAATTAAATCAGAATAAATGGTTGCTGCATCATCATACTTAGGTAAAGTAACATCACTAAGTGCTTCACTATAAGGAATGTCTCCCCAAGTATCTACCATTTGTTGAAATGCATAAACCATTAAAACTTCAGCTTGAGATACTCTTGCCGTTTGCTCAGCTCCACTTAATTCAGTGTCAGCCAATACATTTTCTTTAGAAGTTTTTAAATCTAATAATACGTCTCTATACATTTCTGACCAATGATAACCAGGAATAGTTCTAGTTACTAAATCGAAATTTGGTTCTTCTGTATAAGTTGTAGTTGTATTGTACTGCGCAAAAAATCTAAAACTGTTACGATTAACATTTAATTGCGTCATTTGGTCAATTAAACTCTTGGTTGCAGAATTAAATAAAAAGTCTGCTGCAACTTGAGTTGGGTTTTTCGGGTCTCTATTTAAGTTTTCGTATTGCTCATCGGTTTTACAAGAAGCTAATACAAGAACTACAGAGAGCACTGCTGTTAATAATATTTTTTTCATTTTATTTTTTTTTAAAATTGTAATTTAATACTAGCACCTATTTCTTTAATAGAAGGATATGAACCTGATTGATTACCTTGCGCATTACCAGCACTTAAACCAGCTTCAGGATCAGCATACGGTACATGCTTCTCAATAATCCATAAGTTTCTTCCTATAAGAGAGATTGAAGCAGATGTAAAAGGTAGTTTATCTAAAACTTTAGAATCGAATTTATAAGATAAAGTAGCTTCACGTAATTTTACATAACCAGCATCCCAAACGTGAGCAGCTTGTGGTTGACGATACCCCCAAAGACCAGCTGAAGTTGCAGAAGCTCTAATATTGTTAGGAGACCCATCAGCTAAAACACCTTCAAAAAGAACACCACCACTATCGGCACCGTAATTTCCTGGAGTTCCAGTTACAGGATCTCTATAAGGATTTCCTAACTCATTATCACCAGCTGTAAAATCATATAAACCAGTACCAAAACCATAATAAGTATCAAGAGAGAAAACATCTCCACCTTTTTGTATATCAATAAGGAAACTTAAATTAAAGTTTTTATAGGTAAAGCTATTACGGATACCTGCTTTCCAATCTGGGTTAATATCACCAATGTTGTTATTACTAGTAGCTGTTCTTAAATAACGTCCATTAGTACCAATAGTTTTTTGACCATTAGTGTAAACAAAATCACGTCCTCTAATAGTTCCATAAGGCTCACCAACAACTGCGTTTATTGTAAGGCCTGTTTGAAAGTCAGCTAATTCTAAACTTTCGATACCATCAAGTAAAGACAATACTTTACTTCTATTTCTGTCCCAGTTAATGTTAAGATCCCATTGGAAGTTTTCACTTTTTAAAGGAACCATATTTAACTGTAACTCTATACCTTT
>NZ_CAXIBN010000119.1:0-10330 GCF_964021735.1 uncultured Wocania sp.
CAAATGATAATCTGGAGCATTATATGTTTTAGTAATTGAGTTTAAAATACGAAGTGCTTCATCTGGGTTTTCCTCATAAGAATAAACAATCCACGCAATACCTTTTTTTGCATATGCATCTTCAGGATGTATCTTTAATGCTTTTAAATAGTGGTTATAGGATGCTTTAATTTTTCCTGCATGCCCATAATAATCGGCTAAATTTGTATAAACCCATTGTTTTGTTGATGGAATATTTGAAGCCTCAGCAATTACTTTAGCTTGTTCCATATATTTTATGGCAGCGTCCAAATGTCCTCGATGGTCAGACCATTTTGATAAGCGAATTAAATAATCAAAATCTGAAGTATTAACCAATTCATTCAAATACGCTTTTGCTATTTGATAATTGCCTAATTCTAAATGTACATCGAATAACATTTTTTGGGTGGCTTTTAAACCTTCACCAATAGCTTCAGCTTTTTGTAATAATTCTAGTGATTCTTTAAACCGATGTTGCGAAATGTAATTTCTTGCCAAAGCTCTTAAATAACCCACTTTTTTATAATGACTTAACTCGTTGGCTTCAATCAAGTTTTTTTCAGCTTTAATTAAAGCTTCAATATTACCTGTTTTAGTAAATATTTGAGATTGAGATGCTGCGATTTTTGATAAGTAAGGAAACTGATTTGGTTCTTTTTCATGCTTTTCTTCCCAAAATTTTAAATCTTCCCTTACGAGTTGCAACATCTCGCTCTCAGTAATTTCTAAATAACTATTGTAATCGTTTGTATCTGTGATTTTTTTTGATTCATTATTACAACTTACTATAAGCAGTAATAACAAAACAAGTGCTAATTGATTTATAAGTTTCATTGTGCTTTAATTTTTTAGTTTTGTATGTTTAGGCTTTGTATAGGTTTAAATATCAGAGCATACTAAAAGTTAATATGCCCTGATGAAGTTAGCTTTTACCATGGTGAAGCTAAATAAGGAAATGAGGTTAAAAAGGTTTTATCGTTAGCATCTACATTATCGTTTGACAACCCAGGGTTTTCGCTAAAATCTTCTCCACCAAAAATTAATAGCAATTCAACAGTAATAACATCATCAGCCAAAGCACGGCCTGTTAAAACATTAGTGCCATCGTAAAAAGTAGTTGTTCCATCTAGCGATACATTTAAAACATCGGTAGCTAAAAGACCTGTAAATGCAGCCGAAGTTTGCCCTAGCGCATTCATATCTCCAGGATTAGCAAATGCTGGACTTAAGCCTTCTAAATTAGTTTGAAACATACTTTGAAATGCCGCACTTTGACTAGATGGAGGAGTTACATTAAAATCATCTTTAGCAGCAGCAGATACAAATACCGTATTTACAGCTGGTCTTCCCATTTGATCCTCTTGTACGTAAACTCCAGAAAAATCTGGTGTTTGGTCTATTATTACGGTGTCATCATTACTTGTACAATTAAATGTTAATAATGAAATCGCGAATGCAAAGCTTAATATTTTTATAGATTTATTCACAGCTCTTAAATTGTTTAAGCGTTCGTGAAAATTTTTTAAATTTTTCATAATTATTATCTTAAATGGTTATTATTATTTTCTTTTAGATTCTACCCATGTGTTAATAGTTCCAGAGCCACCAATCATTGATTTTGGTACTTCAACTACAATAGACATTACATTAGTCCCCGCAAAAGTATCTGCGCCTGGCATATTAAAACTGGTTGCTGTACCTCCAATAATTGCAGAATATTGAGCAAAATCCATAAAGAAAGGATCATCGCGAGGGCCAGCAAAAAATCTCATATCCCCTTTTGTAGCTACAATAGCATTCGAACCAGTTGTAATATCTACAACACCACCAACTGTAGATGTGATTTCTATTGTACTATTAAGTCCTGTTTGCGACGGCTCAATAGGCCCGAAAAAATACATTTTTCCATTTCTTGGAATCGCTTGAATTACTAAATCTTCAACTTTATCATCATCAGTATCAATATTAAATTCGACTAAAACATTTTCGTCAAACGTTGCACTTGATGTTGCACTTGGACTTAGTAGCCCTTGTAAATTAGCCACAAAAACTAAATTGTTTGTGTCTGCGCCTTGAAAGGCATAAAAATCGGTAATATCGCTATTACCACCCTGTACTGCAGGTGCATCAATATGATCTGCTGCAATAATGAAGATACTAGCGAAAGCTATAACTCCAATTCCTAAAACTCTTTTTAAATTTTTCATGATTTTTTTGAGATTATTTGTTATTATTAATTTTTGACTCTCATGCATACCTACGGAAAAAAGAAAAGAGTGGTTTTGTTAAAATTTTGTTAAAACAAATATTTGCGACTTAATCATCTAAAACATTACATTTACATCTTAATAATAAAGATTAAATGAATCCGTCAGCTCAAGGTTGGATAAAAAAATTGCTGCAAGAAGTAGCTAAAAACAATTCCTTTTTAAATTATAATGAAGGTGAATTTTATAGTGCTTTAAGAACCAGCGGCTTCATTTATGGTAGCAATTTAAGTGTTGCTGCAAAAGCTTTAAAAAAAAATGATCTTACTGAAGAAGAGTTATGCAAAACTAACTTATGCTTAACTTTTTTATACACACACGCTAACTCAAACTCTAAACTTTCTTTTGTAGATAGTATAATAAGTTTTTACACTGGTATTAATGAGCTTAAAATATCTTTTTTTCAAGAGCTTTTAGGAGGAAATAAATCCAATGAGCAACTCGAAAAAATCATTCATAAACGTATTCAGATAGATGATAATATCATCACAAAAAGTTTCAACTATTTTATTATAAATGCTTTGTTATTTGTAGATGTATTGGCTTATCAAGAGTTCTTAAAAAATGAATCTATCTCTAACGATTATATAAAAAATCTAGAAGCAGCTATCGAATCTATTTCATTAAATGTTTTAAAATCTAAAACTAGTAAGAATCAATATGACGAGAGTTTAATAAAGCTTTTCGAATCTTCATTAAGACATCAAAGCAATGCTCAAATTAGTTATAAAGATGCGATTAGTATTTTAAGAACACCTCAAGAAAAACAGTATATTTTAGATTTAGCGTGTATGGCAACTTGGAGCGACCGTACTATTGATAAAGATGAACAACAGTTTTTAATAAAATTAGGTAACGACTTACATGTAGACCCATCTAAAGTTGATCAATCTATAAAATCGGTTAATCAATTTTATACAATTAATAAAGATAATATAGCACTACTAAGTTCTAAAAATATTGTAAAAAGTTTTTATGACAACTCTAGTAAAATGGTAACTAAACTTATTTCTAGAAATAGTAAACGTTTATATCAAGAATTAAAAGATAGTAAAGAACTTATGGTTCTTATTTCTCAATCTACCATTAGAGATTTAAATAAAGAAGAACAAAAAAAAGTACAAGAACAGCTTTTAGATATTTTTAAATCCATACCAAGTCTTGCTATATTTTTACTTCCAGGTGGTGCTTTATTATTACCATTAGTAGTTAAATTCATTCCAAAATTATTACCATCGGCTTTTGATGACAATAGGATTGAAGAATAAAAAATGTGATTTCTATTTTATTTCCGTTAGATTTACAATCAACTAACCAACAAAACTGAAAATGACTTCTTACTCAATTAATGACATTAACAATATTTTAAATGGGGAATTAATAGGACATACAAGCCAAAAAATTAATGGCCCTGAACAATTACAAAACGCAAAGAATAATCATATAACCTTTATAGGAAGTAGTAAATATGTTAAGTATTGGGAAGAATCAAAAGCTTGTGCCGCAATTATAAATGACAACTTGAATATTGAACCTGGTGAAAATCGGGCATTAATAAAAGTGAAAAATGCAGATTTAGCCATGGCTAAAATATTGGAATTATTTAATCCGCAAGCACCAGAATTTGAAACTGATATTCATCCAACTGCAGTTATACACACAACAGCTAAAATTGGCAACGGTTGTAAAATTGGTGCAAACTGCTACATTGGTAAAGATGTGGTATTAGGAAACAACGTTATTTTATACCCTAATGTTTGTGTTTTTGATGAAACTACTATTGGCGATAATACTATTGCTTGGTCTGGAACCGTAATTCGCGAACGTTGTATTATTGGTAGTCATTGTATTTTTCATACCAATGTAAGTATTGGGGCAGATGGCTTTGGATATCGCCCTAGTGACGATGGCAGAGGTTTGGTTAAAATACCACAAATTGGTAATGTAGTTATTGGTCATTATGTTGAGATTGGAGCAAACTCGTGTGTAGACAGAGCTAAGTTTAGCTCCACCATTATTGGCGATGGTTGTAAAATAGATAACCTTGTACAAATAGCTCATAATAGTATTATGGGACGTTCTTGCATTATGGCAGGACATAGTGGTTTAGCTGGTTCTGTAACTTTAGGCGATGGTGTTATTATTGGCGGAAGTGCTTCTATTAAAGATCACACTATTATAGAATCTGGTGCAACTGTTGGTGCTGGTTCTGGTGTTATGAATAATGTAAAATCAGGACAAACTGTTCTAGGTTATCCAGCACAAGAGGCACGAGATATGTTAAAACAATGGGTTGCTGTAAGACGCTTTATGAAAAACCAATAGTTTGACTTTGTTATAACTATAACTAATAGTGCATTATTAATATGTTTTAAAATTAAATCGGATATAAATTGTTTTAAACAAACTATATCCGATACCTATAATAAAAATACGTTGCTTAGTTTTCTGTTTCTGGTTTTATAAACTCAGACTGATATTTTTCTAAAAACTTCTTTTGTCTATCAATCATTTGTTGTCTTATATTATCAATATCTATAAAGTCTTTACCAAAATCGCTTTTAAAAAAGTTATCATTAAAAAAGTGTTTACTAAATAGCGAATCTGGTGCAAACATATTCTCAAATCCTTGGTTTTCAAATTGAGAAAAATTTCTAAAAAATTTTGATTCGAAAGATTTTACCAAACTATCTCTTCCTTTCATTGATAAATTATCAAACTTATTGTTAGACGACCAAGAATATATACTATCGTAACGTATTAAATTTCCGTTTTCATCAAACTCTTTATCTACTTTCCATGTCCCTTTTGGATCTTCTACTATAGCTTTTTCATCTTCTTTAAGTACTTCTTTTTCATTTTTCTGCCCATTGCAACTCACACTCAGCATTGCAATCATTAAAAACAACATATACTTTTTCATTATCTTAATTTTTTAATTAAACATTAATTGACAAAAAAAAGGAGGCATAAAACCTGCCTCCTTCCCTAATTCAATCATAAAAACTTATTAAAACAATTACGAAACTTTAATAGTTCGCGCAGGTTTCTGTTTTGCCTCTTCTTTTTTAGGTAAAAGAATGCTTAAAACACCATCTTTATAATGTGCATCAATCTTTTCGTCATTTACACTTTCCGGTAATGTAAAAGTTCTTTTAAACGACGAGTAACCAAATTCTCTACGCATATAGTTTTCGTCTTTGTGCTCGTTTTCTTCCTTAGTTTCGGTAGATATTGATAATACTTGATTATCGAGGTCAAGTTGAAAATCAGACTTTTTAAGACCTGGAGCAGCCATTTCTACTACAAAAGCATCGGCGCTTTCCTTAATGTTTACTTTTGGCAAAGTAATACCCGTATTAAAGTTTGAATTAAATACTGTTGGTAGATCTCTATTAAAAATATCATCTAACCAATTAGACCAATTTGGGAAGTTTATATTTGAATTAGTGTTAGATAAACTTCCGTTTTTAGGAACATTAACTAAATTGCTCATAATTACAAAATTTTAAATTAAACATTAAATCAATTTTGAAATCTCATTTGATTTCTATTTCAATAAAACAAAAAAAATACCAAAGTCTATAAGCCACATTTTCGCATCAATTTTCGTTTATTTTGACAGTTTTAGGATAGAATACAATGTCAATTTGACAGTTTTTTAATATAAATTAAAGAGTAACAGAATATTTAAAGGCTTTAAAGAACAAATTAAAAATCAATTTGAAATCTTATTAGAGGGGTATATTTTAAAAGAAAATCGACTAATAAATATAGAGAATACTTATTTATAAGTCTCTAACAAAGCTCTTTAAAGCTTATGTTTGTTTTAATGGTTATGTAATATGAAATTTTGTCAAGTCTGAGAGGGTCATTAATACTGAAAAATTAATTTAACCACGCCTTAAAATCTTTTACTCGCTCTCGTACTACTATAATTTCCTGCTCGTTATAGGTGTTTAACTTAATTTGCAAACGTGAATTAGTATAACTTATCATATTTTTTATAGCATTTATGTTTACAAAAAATTTACGGCTAATACGAAAAAAAGTTTGTGGTTCTAATTCGTTTTCTAAATGCTCCAAAGTGGTGTCTAATAAATAATTTCGTCCTTCGTTGGTGTATAAATATGTGCCTTTGTTTTCGCTGTAAAAACACTCAATATCGTCTATATTAATAAGTTTTAAATGCTGTCCTACTTTTACTGAAAAACGTTTTTTGTACTCTCTATCAATCGGGTTTATGAGTAGTTTTTTAATATCGTTAAAATCTAAAGTTACAGCCTGTTTTTGTGGTGTACGCTCTTGATATTTTTTTACGGCTGTGGCCAAATCGTCTTCGTCGATAGGCTTTAATAAATAATCGATGCTGTTTAGTTTAAAGGCTTGTAGTGCATATTCATCGTAAGCTGTGGTGAAAATGACTGCACTTTTAATTTCAATGGTTTCAAATATTTCAAACGATAAGCCATCGCTTAATTGAATGTCGAGAAATATTAAATCTGGATGTACATTGTTTTGAAACCAATGAATAGATTCTTCTACGGAATGCAACATAATTTCGGTTTCTAAATTTAGTTTTTGTAGCATACGTTGTAAACGTCGTGCTGATGGTTTTTCGTCTTCTATAATTATTACATTCATCGATAAAATATTTTTTCATTTCCTTGAAGAAGGAAATCTATTTGTTTTGCTACTAATTCACTGATGTTTTTTTACTGTTGACTGCTACTGAATATTAACTGATTATGATTAAATGCTACTGACTAGTTTGTATTAGGGATTGAGCAATTGTTGGCGCTCATCGCAGAGAACGACTTGTGAAAGCATGACCTAAAAGGAAGTCCCCTATTATTTCCATTGTTTTTTATCTTTATCTATATATTCTTGAATTTTACGCTCTTCCCAGTTTTTAGAAAAAACTAAATTTTTACCAAATAAACTTAAGGCGTGAAAGCCTAAACCTATACCCCAGAAAAATGCTGTTGTAAATGTTCCAAAGTGCCAAAAATCGTCACTATTTGAATTTACTGCCACCATACTAATAATGAAAATATTAACTGCTGCATACCAGAAGGCATGCCAATAAAAGCCTTTAAGTTCTTTTACCCGTTTTTTAGCGCGCACATAAGCTTGCTCTTTTTGATGGTTTTTGTTTTCGTATTGTGCTAATCGATGCTCTTCCATAATCTTAATTGCTAATTCCACTTATTTTCTTCTTTACGCATTAGCTCTTCAATTTTGCGTTCTTCCCAATTGCTTGTAAACGGGCCTTTATGAACAAAAACAAAAAAAGCATGAATAGCTAAACCAATACCCCAACCTATAACTGAAAACCAAAACCATTTATAGTCCCAATAGGTTTTATAGTTAATAAAAATTGTAAACGGAGTGAATAAACAATATGCAAAAAGGTGCTGATAAAATCCTTTTATATTTTCTATATGCTTACGGGCTCTTATCGTTTTTTTATCGATTTCAGAATCTGGTAATCTTTTCATGTCTTTATATTTGTTATTTTTCAGTCCCAATTATTTTTTTCATTTTTCATAAATTCTTCCATTTTACGTTTTTCCCAATTTCTGCCAAATGCGCCATCGTTTACAAAAACCTTAAAAGCATGAATAGATATACCTATAGCCCAACCAAACATAGGAAACCAAAACCATTGAAAATTCCAAGAGGTTTTATAATTGATGAATATTAAAAATGGAATAACCAAGCAGTACGATATTAGGCTATAATAAAACCCTTTAAGCTCGTCAACATAATTAAGTGCCCGCACATAACTGTCATCTAATCTTGATGATGTTTGTTCTGTTCTCATGACTGATATTTGTTTTGTAAGCATAGGTATAGCTACTGCAAACCTATTTGCATCTTTATTTACATTTATTTTTCGGTTGGTTAATAAATCATAGCGTTGCATAATATTGCTCAACCCTACGCCACTACTCTTTTTTACTATTTGTTTGAGCTGTAAATTGTTTTCGACAACTAAACTACCTTGGTTTTCGTAAATTTTTATATGCAACGGTTTACTTGGTGTTACCATATTATGCTTTACTGCATTTTCTAAAAGTAATTGTAGCGAAAGTGGCACAACTTTACTTTCTGGGTTTAACGCCTTTTCTGGCATGGTAAAAACTATACTGTCTTCAAACCTCATTTTTAATAAAGACATATAGGTTTTTGCAAATTGCAATTCTTCATCAACTGTTACTAACTCTTTGTTTTTTTGCTCTAAAACATAACGATATACTTTTGAAAGCGATGTTGTGAATTTTTGAGCGTTATCTGGGTTTTCTTCAATTAAACTGGTTAATACATTTAAACTATTAAATAGAAAATGTGGGTCTAACTGATTTTTTAAAGCATCAAACTTAGCACTTGCAGTACCTGCAATTACTTTTTGTTCTTTTATCTTGTTTTGTTGATACTTATTATAAAAATAGATAACATGAAAAATAGCTACAATAGTTAAAGTAACCCATAACCCAAACTGATAATACTTAATTTTTTCGTTAGCTAAAAAAACTTCGAAAGTATTACCGTTATAAAATATCGATGTTGAAGCTCTTAAGAGAAACAAACCAATTATGGTAATTATAGTAGATCCAGAAATACCAAAAACAATACGCTTTATAGTATCGTTTTTTTTCCATTGGCGGCGCTCCATATAATCGAAAAAATACATGTTAGAATACCCTAGGACAAACGAATAAAGCTGATAAAATGAAAAATTTATTATAAAATCGCTTACATTATCAAACTCAAATCCATCAGAAATAAAGTTAGCTAATACAAATATGATGCACCCAATAACGAAAGTGAATATAATATTTTTAACAGATTTTGTCATGGTATTTATTTAGTTCTTAATTTTACTTTTTACAAGATTTTAATGTTTGTTCTGCGCGTTCTTTTCCCCAATTAGGATGAAATGGAGTTTCTGGCTTAAAGTTAGCAAAAAGTTCTAACGAGCGCTCAACATCTTTACAAAATGGTGTAGTATCTTGTCCAAAATATCGTGCTCCTCCCATATCCCACTCTGCTTTACTAAATACTACACGGGGGTTTTCTGGTGCAATTTGCGCTGCTTTAACATATAATTCTACTACTTTCCCAGAAAGTGTCATACCATACGTTGCACCATCGTAAGCTACCCAAGCAGTATGTAATAAGGCTTGAAGAACTAAAATCTCGGGGTTATCTTTAGATATTGCTGTAGCATCGTTAATTAAGTTTTGTGCTTTTTTAAGTTGTGCCGTAAGTTTTTCTTCGTCCTTTTCACCAAAACTACTCACAATGTTTATTTGTGCTGCATAATACAGTGGCAACCAATTGTCTGGCTCTGCTTTTGCAATACGCTCAAATAAATTTATGGCTTCGGTTGTTTGATTGCTTCCCCAAAGCTGAAAAGCTTTTTGCATGCCTTTCTCGTAGTTAGTTTGAGCAGTCATAAATACTGATAATAAAAGAGTTGCGGTAATAACTAAATGTTTCATGTGTCTGTTTTTTATTATTTAATGATGCAACAAATATCTAGAAGATGCTTAATTTTAAAAAAAGCATCTTACCGAATTGTTATTTTTTACAGACGAAATGTTAAACTATAATTATCGATAAGCAAAAATTATTAAATTGAAGAAAATTTAAATAGATGAAAAAGATAATTCTTCTTATAGCATTGCTTTCGTTTTATATAGGAAGCAGTCAGCAATCTACACATATTTCTATGATAGATTATGTACAGATTTTAAACCAAAACAAAGCAGAAACTCTTTTTTATTATCAAAACAATTGGCAACAGCTACGCATTAAAGCTCTAGAAAAGGATTATATTGAATCTTACCAACTACTAGAAACCATACCAACTGTTAAAACACCTTATACATTTATACTTATAACAACCTATAAAAACAAAGCCCAATATGAGGCTAGTGAGAAAAATTTTCAGGAATTAATTGATGCAAGTAATGGATTAAAACTTTTAAATAGCAAAAAACCAAGCGAATTTAGAAAGGTAGTTTTTCAGAATA
>NZ_CAXIBN010000120.1:0-10026 GCF_964021735.1 uncultured Wocania sp.
TAGACTAGTGATAGCAATCATTACAGCTACGGGACGATAAGCGGACAATCAATTTGAATTATTGTTTTTGCATGCAATAAAAAAAAGTATACCAAAAAATAAAATATTTAAGGTGATTAGATATTTATGTTTCTTTTGTGTCATTATCATTTGCCAAATTGCTCACAACGTGTTCGTGTATGGTTAGTTGCGTTGGCTAGGACTAAGTTAATAAACAAAAACGAACCAGAGGAAATTCCAAAGGAATTTCCTAGTAGACGATAATCAAGCAATTGATTATAGCATCTATGTAAAAGCAGCCTGTCGAGTATCTTTAAGATTCACAAAAATCATTAGATATGGATACACAACAAACTGCCACGCCTAAGTTATTCATTGGGATAGACATACACAAGCGAAGTTGGAAAGTACATTGTTCTTCTGATTTGTTTGGAGGCAAGACTTTTTCTATGGGTCCTTACCCAGAACAGTTGCAATCATATGTTTTAAAACACTTTTCGGGATACCAAGTAACGACTGCATATGAAGCTGGTTGCTGTGGTTATCACGCACATCGTTGTTTTATATCTTATGGTTGGGATTCCTTGGTTGTCAATCCTGCAGACATTCATAGAAAAGGCAAGGAACGTCACACAAAGACCGATCGTATCGATGCACAATTAATTGCTCGCGAACTCAAAGATGGTCGTTTAGAGAGCATTCATGTGCCAGATATGGAGCGGGAACAACTTCGCAGTCTGTTTCGCAGACGTAATGATCTTGTAAAGAACTATCGAACGATCAAAAACCTGATCAAGTCCCAGATTCTTTATCTAGGTATAGAGGTGCCACCTGAGTTCGATAATAGCCATTGGAGTCATAATTTCCGTCATTGGTTAGATACCTTGGATTTTAAATACTCCGGGGCACGTTTAGCATTAGATAGTAGACTGAGGCATTTTCGGTTTATCGATCAGGATCTTCGAGATGTTTCAACACAATTACGCAGACAATGCAAGACCTATTATAAGAAAGATTATATGCTTTTACGGAGTATTCCAGGGATTGGAGGGATTGTAGCTTGTGGGATTTTATGTGAACTGGGAGACTTGCGAAGATTTCGAAGTCTTAAACATTTAGCTGGTTATGTTGGCATAGCGCCAGGGATCCACCAGAGTGGTGACAATTTACGAACGACAGGTATCAGCCGAAGAGCTCACCGTTTGATAAGGAGTTATTTTATAGAGGCATCTTGGCAAGCTATTCGTACAGATCCCGTAATGCAAATGTATTATCGTAAACATCAAGGCAAAAATGTAAAGTCTATTATAGTCAAAGTGGCCAGAAAACTTTTAAGCAGAACCTTAGCGGTTATTAAAACAGAAACTCCTTATGTAGTTGGAGTTGTAGAATAGCGCTCCTGCCTACCGGACAGGCAGGTTCGCGAAAGCGTATAAATAAACTCAATAACAAAGCTCACAAAGAAGTATTTAAAACCTGTATCACAAAACAACGTAGGTGACCATTTGAAAGAATCGGATCACATTTTATAGCAAGTGGCCAGGTTTATTATAACTTATAATCATACAGATGCTGGTGAACCCTGAAACAGGTGTATCACATATAGGATGCCGAGCAAGTTATATAGTATTTAAATGTTGACAATCAAGCAACAACTAGGATAGGATTGCCAACATTTAAACACTCCAAAATAATCATAATGAGGTAATTAAAAATAAAATATTAACTTTAAAGAACTGGATTAGGGCTTTTCATAGGATACATTGTTACCAAACGTGTTTTTTAAATGAGCTCGATTAAACTTTTACAATTAAGGTAAATGGTTAAATCTGTCCTATTCTTTAAAATGATATCTGTGCTCCTAAAACAATTCCCATGCTATTGGCATCTCTATCACTATGAGTGGTGCCAGGAGGGAATGGATCAAAGTCAGCACTTCCACTTATAAAATTTAATGGAGCAAAACCTTCAGTTCTGAATATTTCAACAAATAGTTTTGCTGATTTATTCATTAAGGCTTGATATCCTAGAACATACTGGTTTTGTCTTTCCCAGGGAGCCCCATTTGGTCCAGCTATAAAATTTGAAAATTCTCCAGAAAGTGTATGTTTGATTTTACCTACTTTATTTAAATCATATTTTGCACCAAGACTCAATGAACTAACTTTAGAGGCTTCAAATATATTTAGTGGTGGTGTTGGATTAAATGTACCTTCCCATTCATCAAAAGTTTTTGCAAATGAAGCCATTACGATAAGACGATTATTTACATCTAATGTACCGTATACAGTATACTCAGGATTGTTTTCTTCACAAGGTGTAAAATGAAAAACAGGAAAGCCTTGGCAATATGCACCTCCTTTTTTATATGATGCACCAGCTTTTAAATTTACTTTATCAGAAATAACTAATTTATAGTTTAAATCTGCAACAAGATTGTTAAGTTTTGAAGGCACAGCAGTTGCATTCCCAACAGGTACATGTAATGCTCTAAATTGAGCACCTCCTTGAGCCAACATGATTTTAGCATGAAGCCCTCCTTTATTATATCCAATCTGGGCACCGTAACCTAGACCACCGAATGCATGCCACATAGTTGAATTAGTAAATGGGTTTACAGTTCCCATTTGTCCGAATGGAGCATCCATTTTTCCCACAGCACTGTAAAATGGTGATTTATTCAAGTTTCCAAAAACTACAAACGCTTTCCTTAATTGAATTTGATTTCTATTTAGATTTGTAATAGTACCTGAGCCAAAACTTTGTTCAGGGTTATATAATAATTCAGCATAGGAAGTTATCCAACTATTAATGGTAGCTGTGGCTGATAACTGAAAAGAATGAATCACGGCCTCACTTACATCTTTTCCAATCTGATTATTTGCAGTTGGATGCCTCATAAGATAACCAAATTTTGAGTCTGTATTAGAATGCTGGTAATCAACAATAGAAATTAATGAAGTACCAATAATTAAATTGTTATTTTTAATAAGTTCATTTTTCTTTGAATTGAGAAGTATTTCTACTTTTCTTAAATTTTGGTTTTGATCTAGCATTTTGTAACTAAACTCAGGGTTGATTCCAATTCTTTTAATAGCGGTTGTGTCGATTTGAGCTAATGCGTAATTCCCTATCAGAAGTAGGGTTAGGAGAAAGAATATTTTTTTCATATTTTAAAGTATTTAAGTTTTATTTTTTTCAGTTAATTTATGTTTGGTAACGTTTCATGTATGAAATGTTGCGTGTTTGAGTGCGGGGATTTTCCGGAGGAAAATCAGAAGTAAGTAAACAAAGCAACTTCCATTGATTTAGCCAAAACTAGCAATTTTTTATACATATTGTCAGCAAACGTACAATTTTTTTTATAAATAGGGCTTTCCGAGATACAAATCCGATATTGGTTTGAGTGGGTTTATTTTTAATTTATAGGTCAGGAATTTTACGAGCAGAAGGTGAGTCGTACGCAACAGTTGCGCTCTGCTATGGTTTATTGCACCGTTTAGATTTGCGAGCGAGATTATGTTTGCTAACGGTTATGTATAAGATTAGTTGCGTGGTTTAAGCACCTAATTTAGCAAATACAAACGGAATAGAAAATTCGCAAGGATTTTCGTAAGTAGTCTTGCTCTAGCAATTAATTTTATACTTTGTTACAAAACGTTTATTAATCTTGATTTTCTTTTAATATTACTGCTTTTATTTTTCAGGATCATTTATACAATCTTGTGTCGTGATTAATTTATACTGATTATATAAACAAAAAAATCCAAGTCTATAGAACTTGGATTTTAATATATTCCTTGAATATAATTATTTCATTTGCTCTAATAAACCATCTATAGTGTTAGACATAACAATGCCAGGTAATTTAACTGGTGAGCCTATTTGCGCTAAGAACGTACCATTAACTTCTCCTTTTTTATAAGATGTAAATCCAATTCTATATAGTCCAGCAGTCAATGCTTTTAAAGGATCACCTATTTGACTTTTATAGCGTAAAAGTGAGTTGTATTTTCTGCCACTAGGTTGTTTAGGCATTTCTCCACTATCATCATTTCTTTCAAGCGTTGTCCAAGTTGCATTTGCTGAATCAGCAATTCCATCTTTAGTAAATACACTCGATCTTTCTAAAGTAATATAAGTGTCAAAAAAGTCTTTTGAATCTTTATGATCCTCATAACCTGCTCCTATAATTGGAGTTTTAGTTTTTGAACTTCCAGCAGGAGACACCATTCTTAAACCTAATTCTGGTGCTACAGCAGGAACCCATAAATATATGTAGTAAAATTTCTTTCCTTCTTTTATTTCATTTTCTGTACCTAAAGAAGCATGCCCTAAATAACTAATAACATCTAGGTAAGGGACTCTTTTATTTACTGGACCGATTTTTACTTTGGTTAAACTTCCGAACGCTTTTAACTTTTGAGCATTGATCGTACCAATAGTAGATAGAAAAATGAGCAATAAACTTACATTTTTAATTAACTTCATAGTGTTTAGTTTTTTATATGTTCTTTAAAACTAATATTTTTTTTAACAAAAGAACTAAAAATCCTCTTGAAAATTTAAAACTAACTAAAACTATTTTTTCAGATCATATTTAGATAGCATTTGAATTAAAGTATAAAGTTTATCCTATTATCCGAACCTCTTTTAAAATGTTTTGTAACGTGTTTGTATATGAAACGTAGCGTATAAATAAACGCTAACTTTTCGGATTATACACGAGCCGAATTTTTATTTTTTCTATTTAAATATACAAAAATAAAAATTTGGCGGACTTAATAAAGAAGCAAAAACCTCTCGGAAAGCCTGTAATAGCTATGTTTTATATACGTTGTTGTGCATAGTGCTTTTTACGTTCAGCTTGGTTTGCCGATGTTTGTTATTTAGTTCGGATTTAGCGTTGGCAACACATACTCTTTTGTGATTTTTGGTGTAGCGTTGGCTGGTGCGAATTGCAAATGTGTATGGCTTTTAGCGTTGGCATAAAACAAACAAATTTTCAATATTTGATTAATCCATAACAAACTTAAATCCTGCTGTAATAATATTAGAACTAAAAGACGTATCTCTATCGTATTGGTAAAACTTTACATCAATACTTTTTAGTCCAAATTTCCAAATATGTGCTTTCGCAAAAATGTCTGTATAAGAAACTCCAAAACCAAATTGATTTGCACTATACTGCGATAAGTCATGATCTGAAGTATAAAATTCTGATGTAGATAGGTTTTTATTTGCAGGTGCAAAATAATCTGCTGCTGTTTGTGTGTAAAATCTATAAGAAGGATATAATGTAAACTTATCAGCTATCTTTATAGGTACTTCTAAACTTGCTGTATGAGAATCAATTCCCCAATCATCTGTATAATATCTATAAAATGTACGAACGGTAAAACGTTCATTCAAAAACCAGTTTAAACGACCTCCAACAGCTATTTTAAATCTATTGTCTGGTAAGCGTTCTATATCATCTGCGAGTTGAAAATCTTCGATAAAGGAATTTTCAACATCCGCAAAATAAACCCTTTGAAAAGGTGTTGATAATAAACCTTGTTGCTTAACTAAATCTAATGCAAGCGAACCTTGCACATTTTTATGTAATATTTGAGAAAACCCAAATCCTAATGCATAGGTGTTTCTGCCACTACTTTCTATTGGTACAAACTGTGGATAATAATTGGGATTACCTGTAATAGTATAATTATTAATATTGAAATCATCATCGTCGTCGTCGTCTCCATTTTCCGGTGCTCTCAACTCTGTTGGATAAATTAGACTCCAACTATCTATAAAGACATTAGCTTTTACACTTACCTCTGTATTCTTTTCGTTAAATAATTTTGTATAGCTACCACCAACACCAGCAGAGAAATAATCGTATTCTGTAGAAACAGAAACAGTAGCAGACCAAATATCGTTCCTGTCATCTGAACTATGACTATAACTACCTGTTACATTTGCCCAAGTATCACTACTTGAAGCTCCTGACGAAGCTTGAAATGGGTCTGCTGTTCCACCTCCATCAAAAGGATTTACATTACTTGAAGAAGCAGAAGTATATGCAGAAACTCCTGCATCAATGGTCAATACATCATCATCATTTAATGGTATTGAAACTACAAAAGTTCCTGTAACATCTGTTAACTCTTCTGTACCTATTCCGCCACTTACCGCAGCATTATCTCCATCTTGAGAATAGTAACTTGTTAGAAAATCTACTTCTGTAGTTTCTAATACACGTTTTTTATAAACTTTGGTTGAGTCTTGTCCTGTTTGCGAATATGATTTTGCAAAAGCAAATACGCAGAATATCAAAATTATTTTTTTCAAATTTCTTGTTTTATTAGTTGCAGCCGCAGCCTCCTCCAGTTTTTCCTCCATTTGCTCCTACAGCAGCTTCACGATATGAATGCATTGTTGTAAGGTTTTTGTCACACTTTTTTTCTGACAACGCCATATCTGGGTCATTAATGTTTACTTTTTCGTATTCTTTAACCACAACACAACTGCTAAAACACGTTGATATTAATGCAGCACATATAAACTTTTTAATCATAATTTATCTATTTCTATATTCGTTGATTTCGTAATATTTCCTTTATCATCTATAATGATACATTCTATTTTTGGTAATTGATTAATGCGGTCTAAACCAGCTTCTTTTCCCATAACAAATACTGAAGTTGCTAGTGCATCTGCCAGTTCTGCTTTAGGTGCAAAAACTGTTACACTTATAATTCCAGTAGAAGGATATCCAGTTCTTGGGTCAATAATATGTGTGTATCTTTTGCCATTAAAGTTTACATATTTTTCATAATTGCCAGAAGTAACAACAGCTCCATTTGTAATAGGAAGCAAAGCAAACACTTTGTTTTTATTCATTGGGTTTGTAATGGCTACTTTCCAATCTTCATTATTGGGTTGTTTTCCCCAAGTATTCATATCGCCAGAGGCATTAATAATTCCTGAAGGTACACCTTTTGAAATAAGAAGCGTCTTTGCCTTATCAGCTGCATAGCCTTTTCCAATAGCACCAAAACCAATTTTCATTCCTTCTAATTTAAGAAATACAGTACTGTTCTTTTTGTCTAAAACAATGTTTTGATAACCAATTTTTTCCACAGAAGATTTTATTTCTTTTTCGGAAGGCATAACCGTCATACTACCATCAAATTGCCAAATTCTGTCCATTGAAGCATAGCTAATGTCAAAAGCACCATCAGTCAATTTTGAAATGCCTATTGCTCTTTCAATTAAATCAAACAATTCTTTGTCAACTTTCACAGGTTTAATTCCTGCATTGCGATTAATTTCTGATGTTTGAGAATTATCATCCCAAGATGAAATCAATTTTTCAATTCTTGAAATTTCTGCGACAGCAGTATCAATATATTTGTTTGCTTGTATAGAATCGTTTGCAACAACAGTAATATCAAACCGACTACCCATTAGTTTGAGCGTTCTCTTATAAGGTTCTTGTGCTGCACAAACTATTGAAAATAGTATTAAGAATGAAGTAATTAGTGCTTTCAAATTATTTGATGAATGTATTTAATTCTTTGATATAATTATCTGGTGTTGTTTTTTTGTAACTACTTTCTCCTAACACTTTTCCATTAGAATCAAGTACTACAACAAAAGGAAAAAAACCTTGTTTATTGTATTTTTCAGCAAGCAATGCGTTGGCTTTTGATTGCGATTCAGATAATGAATTTTTCTTTTTTCTAGGAAAATCTGCCAGAAGCATAACGTAATTTTCGGCTGCATACTTTTTAAAAACCTCTGCACTCCAAATTTCTCGGTCTAGTTTAATGCAAGGTGCACACCAATCTGAACCTTGAAATACTAATATAATTGGCTTGCTTTCTTTAGATGCAATTTCTTTTGAAACGTTAATATCCGTTTGCCATTCTTGAGCCATTGTTGTACCTACACTTACAATCATTACTAGTAATGCTACAATTATTTTTTTCATTTTTACTTTTATTTAATATTTATAAGATTATAGTCAACAATTAGACCAATACTTATTAACGAATATATTATTTTTTTGTTTTATGAATAGCTTGTTTTTTCAGTTGAATATTAGAATCGATTTGAGCGTTGGAAAAAAACAGCTCTTTTGTTTTTTTTTTGCGTTGGCTGATGTGTCGGCAAAAAAAACGAATGTGCTGTTTGCGTGTTGGATTTTTTAGTTCAAATGTTGATGTTTAGCACGATTTTCCGCATTATGCACAACGTTATTGTATAAGATTAGTTGCGTGTTTTAAGCACTAAAGTAAGCAAATAAATCACAGATTGAAAGTCCTAAAAGACTTTCGTAAGTAGGCTATTACCAGTAATTAATTTTATACGGTGTTGGCAACAGTTTTTGTATTTCCGTGATTTTTTGACATAACTCCCTTTGATTTAACAATCATTTTATCCACTCAATTCCGTATTTGGAAGTGCTACCTTTTCTTCTCTATCGAACTTCTCTTGCATCTTCAGTAAAGCCTCTAGTAGCCCAAAATTCAAATATTCAGTTCATCTAATTTATTTTTTTGAAAAAGAAATGGCAATAATTAGAGTTTGTCACTAACCCCAATGTTTTACTTACCTATATTTATTCTTGTTTTAAGGTAATATAAACTTTAAAGGCTTGATTACTTGCTATACTTTGAGTCCCATTATTTCTAAAAAATATATTCTCGGCTGAACTTTCAATACCTCCATAGATGTAACCAATTAGAGTTTTTTCTTGTTTTAAGGTGTTTAAATTGACAATGTCATTTTCTAAGTAAATAGTCTCATCTGATACAGGAATGAATTCTGCTCCAGACCCTAAAAAGGTGGGCATTTTTATTCCTAAATCTTTTTCTATCATTGATCCATCTAGATTTCTTGTAACCATACTTATTGTTTTAACAAATGGCACTTCATCATCTTTAATAAGCTTTCCATTTTCACCAAATTGATATTGGCTTAACCCACCAAAGAAGACAGTCATCATCTCTTTTGTTTCTGAGTTGTAAATAGGAACTTTAGCACTATGGTACTGACTTAGTAATTGATTAAATTCATTATTTACCTTGTAACCACTTTCTATTACATCTACCGTATTTAACCAAGGTATATTTGCATCGTATTGAAATACTCCGCTAAACATTGTAAACCCTTTTGAATTGTCGGGAAAAATTTGAGGCACCATATTGTAATCTCTTCTATGTAGGTTTTGTTTATCTTGATTGGCAGAATAGTTGTTGATAGATAGATTATTACCATCATCAGTAATCTTAAATGTTCTAATTTCATTAGTATATTTTTGAGTAAATCCAGGACCGTGATTTGGACCCATCGGATTGTATCTACCTTCAAAATATTGTCCACCACATAAATAGAATATATCGTTTAAAAGGCTTAATTGTCCACCCGTAACCGCTAGTTTGTCATCAGTAATCTGTCTAAAATAGGCTGATATATTTGCTTTATTAATAATAGCATTTGCCAATCCATCTAAATCTATAGCGGTTAAATTAGGATATGTAATATGGTCTCTTTTAGATTCACTGTATCCATAACCACCTATTACATAAAGTGTATTTCCTCGTTGTTGAAACTCTTGATTTGTAGACTGTAATTGTTCAAAAATAGCAGCAGGAAGAATACTTAAATCTGTTACCCAAGTCTTACTGGCAACAGGATCTATTACAAATACTGAAGTGTTATTTTCTTTTTTTAAGAAAGCTTCAAATGGTCTTATTTTATGTAAGCCATCTATACGACCGCCTAATACTAACCATTTACCATTACTAGTCTTGCCTAACGCATAAGATTGTATGCCTGGTGCTTCGCTAATAGAAAATGGCTCTATTTGAATTGTAAATTGTTCTTGTGTCGATGAATTACAGCTTGCTAGAGTAAAAGATATTAGAAAGGTAAAAATAATATTTAGTTTCATTTATTTGTTTTAATGTGTATTTAATTGTGTTTTAGTTAATTATATTGTTCATTTTCAGAGTTTATAATTGTTGCTAACGT
>NZ_CAXIBN010000121.1:0-9903 GCF_964021735.1 uncultured Wocania sp.
AATGCTTTATCGGGTTTTAAAATGTCTAAAACCTTAATGTATGCAGTTGTGTTTTTCGGATTAATGTTTTGTATCCAAATTCCATTTCTTAAAAATCATTTTGATAAACGATTTGAAGTTTAGTCGAATTAATCTTTAATTAGTTGGTTTTTTGTCTTTGTAATATCTAACTGCGAAGTGGTCTTGGCTCTTTTTTAATTAATACCAACGTTTCTTTTTCTTTTTTGAAGCCTCGCTTTTACGACCTTTTTTGTGCTTACTTCCTATTTTTTTAGACTTATGAATAATAGGTTTCGCTTTTGGATCTAAAGGATAAGGATGATTTTCTTCTACAGGAATTTGAACATTTATTAATTGCTGAATAGTTTGTGCATAGCTTTTTTCATCTGCCGAACACAACGAATAAGACATGCCTGTTTGTCCTGCACGACCCGTTCTTCCAATTCTATGCACATAAGTTTCTGGTACGTTTGGCATATCAAAATTTACAACAGCATCCAATTCGTTAATATCAATACCACGTGCTGCGACATCGGTTGCTATTAAAATATTTACATAGCCATTTTTAAATTTCTTTAAAGCATCTTGTCTTAAATTTTGAGTTTTATCGCCATGAATAGTTTCAACCTTATAACCATTTTTAATAAGCGTTTGCTCTAATTTGTCAACGCCAAATTTGGTACGTCTAAAAATAAGAATATTACCTTTTATAGTGTTTCGTAATAAATGTAAACACAATTCAATTTTGTTGCGTTTTGGCACATAATACAAAACCTGACTCACATTTTTAGCAGCCGACGATGTTGGAGACACTTCAATACGCTCTGGAGATTTTAAAATGGTATTTGCAAGTTGCTCCACTTTATATGGCATTGTTGCCGAAAACAAAAGTATCTGTTTTTCCTCAGGACACAGACGCTCAATCTTTTTAACATCATCAATAAAACCCATATCTAGCATTAAATCGGCTTCATCTAAAACTAAGGTTTCAATATAATCTAAATTGATAATATCTTGTTTATGTAAATCGAGTAATCGCCCTGGTGTAGCAATAAGAATATCAACACCTTTATTTAAGATGTCTTTTTGAGGCTCAATTGACGTGCCACCGTAAATTACCGTTGACCGTAAATTGGTGTTTTTACCATAGACTTTAAAGTTTTCATTTATTTGAATAGCTAACTCTCTAGTTGGGCTTATAATAAGTGCTCTGATTTTTTTGCCTTTTTTTGGCGCATCTTGTTTATCATACAATAATTGTAAAATTGGTAATGCAAAAGCCGCTGTTTTTCCTGTACCAGTTTGCGCAGAAGTAATTACATCTTTTTTATCTAAAACAAGCGGAATAGTAAGTTCTTGTACTAAAGTAGGATTATCGTAACCGGCTTCGGCAATGGCTCTTAAAAGTGGTTTGTTAAGTTGTAAGTCTTTAAATGACATGTAAAAATAGTTTGATGCAAAGATACAGTAAACATTATCAAACTTATTTTATAAAAGCTTCTAACTTTTTCCTTTTTATAAGTGGTAAAGCTTCATTTTTAATGGCTAATTTGAGGAGTGCTTCATCTTTTTCTTTAGCATATAACAAATTAAAAAGTTGCGCAGTTGTTAAGCTATTTTTTGCTTGTTCAATAAGTTTAAAAGTATCACCATTAGTTACAAATCCTTCTTCTAAAACACGAACATAGGTACCTGGTAAACCATAATTTATAAATTGTTTTAAAACAAGTTGTGTGCCAAATTTTACACCAAATTTAAAACAAGGTTCTCGGGGTTGTGTTATTTGTATTAGAGCGCCTCCAACTTTGTAAATATTGCCAATACAAATTTTGGTTTCATCTAAATTTTTTACGGTTAAATTTTCTCCGAGCATGCCATAATTCCAATCTAAACTTGGGTATAAAGCCTTCCAATATTTATAATGATTTTCAGAAAATAAATAGCAAGCTTTAAAAACACCACCATGTACTTTTCTATCTGAAACTACATCACCTTTTACGGCTTCTTTTCCTAAATAAATGGGTTTTTTAGTTGGTGTTTTGTAAATGCCAGTGGTTACTTCTTTACCATTCCAAATAATAGTAGCTAATTTTGCTATGTTTGTTGAGGTGATTTTCATGTATTTAAAGGTGAAATTTTTTAATTTTCATTATAGGGACAACCTCGAAAATAGTCTTGTAGATTAAATTTTCTGTCATCAAAAGTTTCTTGTAAAATTTTGAAATTTTGAATTCTATCAATTCTAAAAGCACGATATTCATTGCGTAAATGGCACCAAGCAATTAATATCCATTTATGATTGGTTGAATAAAAAGCATATGGTTCTATTTTTCTAAATGAGATATTTGGGTCGTTAGCTTTACGGTAATTAATTTCTATGAAATTTAAATTAGTAATAGCAAGTTGAATTTCTGATAATGCATCACTAGAAAATTCTTCGTATGACCAATTAAAAACATGTATTTTATTACTTAACAACTCGCTTTTTTGCTGAATTGAACTTTTAAAAACCGATTTTATTTTGGTTAATGCTTCATTAAAATCTGTTATAAAAGAAATATCTTTAGATTGATTTGCAATATGTTGTGCTGTAATTAATGCATTGGCTTCCTTTTCGGTAAACTGAACTGGAGCCACCGCATAATGATCCATTAAACTATATCCACGACCTTCAATTGTGGTAATGGGCACACCAGCTTCCTCCAATTTTCTAATATCTCTGTATATGGTTCTAATACTAACATCATATTTTTTTGAAAGCTCAGTTGCTGTTAAGAGTCGTTTCGACTTTAACAGAGTAAGTATAGATATAAGTCTTGGTAATTGTGACATATTAACAAAGATAGTGAACCGTTTTGCAATTCACTATCTCGTTTTTTTGATTAAAATGACTACATAAAAGAGTGTAGTGCAATACGGTTTCCTTCAGTATCTAAAAACTGAGCCATAAATCCATTTTCGCCAATATCCGTTTTTGGCATTAGTACTTTTCCACCTGCATTTTCTACCTTTTCAAGTGCTACATTTAAATCTTCACCGCCATTTAAATAAAGGGTGCAACCCTCAGAAGTTGGGTTTTGCCCTTCGGCTTCAATAAGGCCTCCGCCAACACCATTGTTGTCGTTATCATAAGGAAACATACCATATTTCATATTCTGTTCTGGCATGTGATGATCTGTGATTTCGGAGTCCATTACGATTGTGTAAAATTGTTTTGCTCTTTCGTAATTTTTTACTGGAATTTCAAACCAGCTAATTGCATTTTTCATTTTTAATTTGATTTAATTGTTAAACTTATTATGCAAATTTATACGGGTTTGTGTCGTATTATGTCAGGGGTTGTTTTTTATATTAAATATTTTTTAATGTTAGATAAGATTAATTGTTTACAATAGTAAATGAATATTTTATTCCATATAAACTTGTCCACGATGTGGTTTTAAAGTATCTCTAATAGGTTTCATATTATCTTCTGTAACAACCATAAAAGCAATGGCGTGTATATTTGTAATAGGCTCAAAACCAGTAATGTTTAGGTTTAATTTTTCTAATCTAACATAGTCTTTTAAATGAATCTCATGATGTTCAGCAATTTTTAAAGCATCCGGACCTCGAAAATCCCAAATTAGTTTTAGTTTGCGCATTATTTATTTTTAATTAAAATGAATGTTAAAAGTAAAGATATATTATATAAATAGGAGTAATATTTTTACTTTTTAAACGTTTGTTAAAGCGACTTGTATTATAGGTTTATATTACTATTTTTGTATCCATCTGAATAATTTTTTCTACATGCAATTAAAACATTTTATTACTTTACTATTAACAGCTATTGTGCTACATGTTAATGCTCAGGCTAATAATGATGAGGTGCTTTTTAAAGTTGATAATGAGCCAGTTTATGTTTCAGAATTTTTAAGAGTATATAATAAAAACCTCGATTTGGTTCAAGATGAATCTCAAAAAGATGTAGATGAATATTTATCGCTTTTTACCAATTACAAATTAAAGTTAAAAGAAGCAAAAGCTTTAGATCTTGATAAAAAACCATCATATTTAAGAGAATTAAATACGTACAAAAAACAACTAGCTAAAAATTTCATTTATGATAATAAAGTAACAGATGAGCTTGTTGAAGAAGCATACGAAAGAATATCTTATGAAATAAAAGCAAATCATATTTTAATTAAAATACCTGAAAACGCAAATCCGCAAGATACATTGGTGGCGTTTAATACTATTAGTAAATTAAGAGATAGAGCTCTAACTGAAGGTTTTGAGAAAGTTAGAAAAGAAGTACACAATGGCAAATCTGTTTTTGGCGAAGAGTTAGGCTATTTCTCTGGTTTTAGAATGGTTTATAAATTCGAAAACGAAGCATTTAATACTAATGTTGGCGACATATCTCAACCTTTTAGAACACGTTTTGGTTATCATATTGTTAAAGTTTTAGATAAGCGAAAATCTAGAGGCGAGCGTACTGTATCTCATATTATGGTTGCAATTAAACAAAACGATACGTTAGGTGAAAAGCCAGAAGCTAGAATACGAGATATTTATAAAAAACTAAACCAAGGAGAAGGTTTTGAAGCCTTGGCTAAACAATTTTCTGATGATAAAAATTCGGCATCAAAAGGAGGTTTGTTATCGTCTTTTTCTAGCGGACAGTTAAGTTCACCAGAGTTTGAAGAAGTTGCTTTTAGTATGGAAAATATTGATGATGTATCTGAGCCCTTTAGAACTAAATACGGCTGGCATATAGTTAAATTACATGCTAAAAAATTAACACCACCGTTTCAAGATATAAAATCGGAGTTAGAAGCAAAAGTAAAACGCGACGAGCGTTCTAAATTAATTGATAAGGCATTAACAATTAAACTTAAAGCTAAATATAATATTAGTGATGAGCAGCTAGCTTTAGGATATTTTGTTACCATATTAAATGATGCTTATTATAAAAATACTTGGAAACTTCCTGAAGATTTTAAAGGCGATTCACCTTTAATCAAAATAGGAAACCAACAATTCTCATTTAAAGATTTTGGAGTTTATTTGGAGAAAACACAACGCGGAACTAATTCTAAATCTACATTTGAAACCATTGTTTCAGAAAAGTATAATACCTTTTTAAATACACGATTAATACAATATCAAGAAAACCATTTAGAAGAGGAAAATGAAGAATTCGCTCATATTGTAAATGAGTATAGAGATGGTTTGTTGCTCTTCGATTTAATGGAAACTACTATTTGGAATACAGCTAAATCAGATTCTTTAGAAACTCAGAACTACTACAATTCCAATAAAGAAAAATACATGTTGCCAAAACGTATTGATGCCATTGTTGCATCATCTACAAAACAAAGAGTCTTAAAAAAGGTTGCTCAATTATTGGAACAAAATATGGATTTAGAAAATATAAAAAAACTTGTAAATAACAATGGTGAAGTGCATGTGGTTTTTACATCTGGTATTATGGACGCTAATCATCAAGCACTTCCTGATAATTTTGAATTTGCAAAAGGCATTTCTAAAATCTACAAACATAATAAAGCTTTTATAATTGCTAAAGTAAAAGCGGTTTTACCAAAAGAACTAAAAACTTTTGAAGAAGCTCAAGGTTTAATTATAAGCGATTATCAAACTTATAAAGAAGAGAATTGGGTAAAGCAACTAAAAGAGAAATATAAAGTAGTTGTTAACCAAAGCGTGCTAAATAAAGTGAAAAATCAAATTGAAAATTAATCTTTGAAATTTAAAACCCTCATATTTTTAATAGTAGTCATTATAACTACATCGTGTTCTTTTTTTAAAAAGGCAGACGATAGAATTCCAATAGCAAGGGTTAACGAAACCTATTTGTATGATGATGATATTAAAGATTTAAACACAGATGCTACCACAAAAGAAGATAGTGTTTTATTGGTTCAAAGTTTTATAAATCGCTGGGCAACGCAACAATTGTTTGTAGATGGTGCTATGCTAAATTTGAGTGAAGAAAAACAAGCAACATTTAATAAGTTAATAGAACAATATAAAAACGATTTATATACTAAAGCCTATATAGAAGCCTTAGTAAAAAAAAACATAGATACCACATTAGCTAATGATGAAGCTAAAATGTATTATGAAAATAACAAAGAAGCCTTTAAATTGAATGAAGAGCTTATTAAGTTCCGTTATATACATGTTGACGAAAATATAATCAACTTAAAGGCTATTGAAGAGAAATTTAAACGCTTTAATTTAGAAGATAAAAAAGAGTTAGATTCTATGTCTATTCAGTTTAAAAGTTTTTCGCTAAACGACTCTATATGGATAAAAGTAAGTCAGGTAATGGATAAAATTTCAGTAGTAAATCCAGAAAATAAAAATGAACTGTTAAAAAAAACTAATTTTTTACAACTCAAAGATTCATTAGGAGTATATTTGATGCAAATTAATAATGTTTTGTTGCGTAACGAAACCGCACCGTTGGAATATGTTAAGCCAACAATTAAACAAATAGTTATTAATAAAAGGAAGTTAGAACTTATTAGAGAATTAGAAAAAGATATTACAAAAGATGCTATTAAAAACAAACAATTTGAAATTTATAATTAATTTGAAATGACAAGAAACAAATTTAGATACATACTACCAATTACTAAAGGCATTACATCTGACCTTATTAATAACAATAAGTATAAGCAGATTAAACATATATTAGTTTTAAGCATAACCTTACTAGCTGTAAATGTTATGTCTGCGCAAGAGATTATTGAAGATGAAGTAAAAGAAACTGTAAAAAAAGCAGATACTGTAAAAAACAATTTTAAAGCACAAAAGGTAGATGGTGTTGCAGCCGTAGTGGGCGATTATATTGTTTTAGAATCTGATTTAGATAAAGAATATAAACAATTAGAAGTTCAAGGTGTAGATATTAATGTAATAAAGCCATGTGAATTATTTGGTAAGCTTTTAGAAAATAAATTGTACTCGCATCATGCTGTTCAAGATAGTATTCAGGTGTCAGATGCTGAAATTCGTCAACAAGTAGATTATACCATACAGCAGTTTTTACAACAAACAGGTGGCTCAATGGAAAAGCTTTTAGAAATTCATAAAAAAGAAGACGAAAAAAGTTATAGAGATGAAATATTCGAGATTATAAAAAACAATCAATTAGCTTCAAAAATGCAAGCTAAAATTGTTGAAGATGTAGATATTACTCCGGATGAAGTTAGAATATTTTTTAATAAAATTCCAGAAGACGAAAGACCTACATTTGGTACAGAGCTTAAGGTTGCACAAATTGTAGCAGCACCAGAAGTATCTGAAGACGAAAAGCAAAAAATAATTGACCGTTTAAAAGGCTTTAAAGCAGATGTTGTAGAAAATGGAGCTAGTTTCAGATCAAAAGTGGTTTTGTATGGTCAAGACCCTGGAATGAAAGAATCTAGTTATATCTATACTTTAGATAGAAAAAAACCTAGAATGGTTAAAGAGTTTAGAGATGCTGCTTTTTCATTACAAGAAGGAGAAATATCAGATCCTTTTGAAACTGAGTTTGGATTTCATATTATTAAACTTGAAAAAATTAGAGGACAACAATACGATGTAAGCCATATTTTATTAATTCCTAAAGTTTCAGATGATGCTATTAAAGAAGCTAGAGAACGACTAGAAAAAGTGAGACAAAGCATTGTTGCTGGCGATATTACTTTTGCTGAAGCTGCAAGAGAATCGAGTGACGAAAAAGAGACAAAATTTGATGGCGGACAATTAATTAATCCGCAAACACAAGATTATAATTTTGAGTTAACCAGAATGGATCCTGAATTATATGCTCAGATTCAAAACTTAAAAGATAATGAAGTAAGTTTAGTATTAAAAGAAGAAGATAGAAGAGGAACTGTTAAATTTAAAATTTTAACAGTTACAGATAGAATCGATGAGCATGAAGCAGATTATGCGCGCGATTATTTAAAAATAAAAGAGCAAGCATTAAACGAAAAAAGAGTTATTGCTATAGAAAAATGGCAAAAAGAAAAAATATTAGATACTTATATTAAAGTTAGCGGAAAACATAGAGATTGCGATTTTTCTAGTAACTGGTTAAAACAATAAATATATGTCGGATGTAGCTGCCGTAGAACAATTTGTAAAGCGATATAAAGATTTAAAAACCGAAATAGCCAAAGTTATTGTTGGTCAAGATGAGGTTGTAAATCAAATTTTAATTTCTATTTTTTCTGGCGGTCACTCCTTACTTATTGGTGTTCCGGGTTTAGCAAAAACATTAATGGTAAATACCATTGCACAAGCCTTAGGTCTCGATTTTAAGCGTATTCAATTTACTCCAGATTTAATGCCAAGTGATATTCTTGGTAGCGAAATCTTAGATGAAGACCGACATTTTAAATTTATAAAAGGCCCCATTTTTGCAAATATAATTTTAGCAGACGAGATTAACAGAACACCACCAAAAACCCAAGCAGCTTTATTAGAAGCGATGCAAGAACGTGCGGTGACAGTAGCTGGACATCATTATAAATTAAGTTTACCGTATTTTGTTTTAGCCACACAAAACCCTATTGAGCAAGAAGGGACGTATCCGTTACCAGAAGCACAATTAGACCGTTTTATGTTTGCTATTAACTTGGGGTATCCATCTTTTGAGGAGGAAGTTCAAGTAGTAAAAACAACGACTACCGACAAGCAAGTTGAAGTAAATGCTTTGTTTTCTGCACAGCAAATTATAGATTTTCAACAGCTTATTCGACGTATGCCAGTTGCCGATAATGTTATTGAATATGCCGTAACTATGGTTGGCAAAACAAGACCGAATACCGAGGCTGCAAACGATTTGGTAAAAACATACATAGATTGGGGAGCAGGACCAAGAGCCTCGCAAAACCTAATTTTAGCGGCTAAAACACATGCTGCAATTCTTGGTAAGTTTTCTCCAGATATTGAGAATGTTCAAGCAGTAGCTAATAGTATTTTAAGGCATCGTATTATTAAAAATTACAAAGCTGAAGCTGAAGGTGTTACTGAAGATCAGATTATTGAAAGCCTTTTTTAATACTAGTTATTTTTCAATTAAATAAGATTTAAATCCATCTTTTAAATTATCGGTTCGCATTTGCGGAATATAATTATAATAATATCTTATATAGTCTATCTGTTTCTTATTTACACAAGGTAATTCGCCATTTCCAGTAGCCCAAAAAAAGGTGTCTTCACTTGGTGAGTTAAATTCAAAACCATCAATATTATGCTTAGTAAATTTGGTTTCAGTTTTAGTATTCTTTTCTGGAATAATAATGTTTCTCAATCGGAATGTATTCAATTCCATCGCAAAGTCATTACTTGTAAACGTGTTCAAATTTATAGTTATAAAAATAGGAATAGCACTTAGAATAATAGATAGAGTCACTAAATACAATCCAACTTTCTTGTTTTTTATAATAGTAACAAATAATTGAATAGCTAAAAATGAAACAAACACAAAAAAGAACCTGTACTGAGGCGATGTAAACCATAATATAACAAGTTGTAAGATTGCCAAAATATAGATTGTAAATAAGCTGTATTTGTGTTTGCTTTTATAAATAACCCAAGGAAATACAAGTATTAATAAAATGTATGTTTTATTAAATACACCATGTAACTTTGGTATATTTAACCAATGTGCTATTTTTTCTAAAAAGCTAAAAGAAGATACATCTACATTATTCATACCTGCTAAATATGTGCCATTTTTATAGAATTCAATAAGAGTTTTTGGTTGCTTCCATTCAAAGTTTAAAATATCAAATTGAGTTAGTGGATATAATAAATATCCAGAAATAATTATATTTTTTACAATGAATAAACCAAAAACAAGTATGCTTAAAAATGAATATTGCCATATTCCTC